>JAOZMN010000181.1:0-5542 GCA_029934265.1 Bacteroidales bacterium | reverse complement strand
AGCAAAGTAAAGAAAATTTGCCCAAAGCAATAATTGAATTAGGAAACGAAATGCAAACAAAAATACAAGATGAATCAATACATATAAAAAATCTTGAAACTTATGATGTACTCGAAGCGGTAAGAGAAATATATGATAATAAAATGTTTGCTCGCATTGGTAAAGTAAATTACAATCAAGATGAAAAATTTCTTGCCGATAAAAAAACTATAGAAATTACAGAGAAATTTGCAGAGGAAAAACCACAAGAGTTTGAAAGTTTTGCAAACAAAGTAAGTGAATATATCGAAATGTTATCAGAGGAAGGTTTAAAAGACCATATTATTGAAAGCCAGTACTCTGCATTGAAAATTAGTTTAAGTGTTTTATTTGCAATAGCTTCATTTCCTGTGTTTTTATTTGGAGCTTTAAATAATATAATTGCTTATTATCTGCCAAAAATAATTACTTCCAAAATTGAAGACCGACAATTTGAAAGTTCAATAAATTTCGGACTTGGTATATTCACATTTCCAATTTTTTATGCCTTACAAACTATTCCTATTTGCTTACTTACCGAAGGTTGGTATTATCCTGTTGCATATTTTGTAACTGCTCCGATTTTCGGCTTGCTTGCATTTGGATATAGTCGTTTTTTTATAAAACTACGTTCTCAAATTAAATTTCAATTAAAGAAGAAAACAGATTTATATAAAAAAATGGTTAATATTAGAGAAAATATTATTGATAAGTTAGATGAGCTTTCAGATAAGTATTTGATGACGTAAAACATGGCAATAATTTATGCACTTTTTCAAAAAAAAATTATTCAATTAGCACAACAAATGCCTCTGGTAATGATTTTCTGATATTTTTGAGTTCGTATAGAGCATTTTCTATTTCAAAAAATTCACCGTAGTAATGTGCGTATTCTCCTGATTTAAGTTTTACTGTTTTGGTATCTCCAATTTGGTTTATATTACCAGGTGCATTTTTTTCTCCTTTGTATAAACAAATTGTAAAACGGTCGAAATTTTTATAATTTTCGGTTCTTAATTCTTCGGGAACGTATATCTGTTTTACATAGAGCTTGTTTTTTCCTTGTTTGCTTACTTCAAATTCTATACGTCTGTTGTATTTCATGCTTGCTTCGTTGAGCTTGCCTGAAATAAGGTTGAATGCAATCGGATTTACTATACCGAGAGCTCTTACTTCTATTAATTTTTCGGGAACACCACTGTTTTTAAGATAATTTGCAACATTTAAAGCTCGTTCTTTGGAAAGTTTTTGATTATAAAAAATACTACTTTCTATTGATGCGTAACCTTTGATAATTATTTTACAATCAGTATTTTTTATCATATAAGCAGAGAGTACCTTAAGTTTATTAATGTTTCCAACTATTACTTGCGAACCACAAGCAAAAGTAAAATTTTCAATTACATGACCTGTTTCAATAGCATCGGCTTTTATTTGTTCAAAATTTGTGGAGCTTGGTGTTTGTAGGCGTTCGGGCTTTGTGTTGTAAACAACATTTTGCGAGCTGTGTACTACGGGTGTACTTGTGTTTGTTGCAACAGGATTGTTCACATATACAATTTTCACGGCGGTTGAATCGTAGCTACTTGTTGTGTTAATATTATTGTAATTTTGTGCTATCTGATTATTATTAATAATTTCCTTTTTTGCTTGCTGATTATAATCTATTTCAAAAATATCTGGGTGCAAGTTTCCTTTTCTTGTAGTTGAAAAATATGCTTTTGTTCCGTATTTTGAATAGAAAAAATCATCGTATGGAGAGTTTGTCGGGATTCCCATATTTTCGGGATTGCTCCAACTTTTGTCTTGATTTCTTTTAGAAACAAAAATATCGTAACCTCCAATTGAGTTGTGTCCTTTTGAACTAAAATATAATGTTTTTCCGTCTGGTTCCACAAAAACAGAGTATTCATCATAAATTGTATTAAGGTTTCCTGATATTTTTTCGGGTTTTGTCCAGTTTCCTTTTTCAGTTAGCCTTGAAGTATATATATCGCTTTGTTCTAAATTTGTAGTATCTCTGTAAGCTGTGAAAAATATTTCTTTTGAATCATCAGTAATCGAGAATGAATTTTCGGTGTATTCGGAGTTGATTAGATTAGAAAAAGGTTTTGGGGCTATCCATTTATCATTTAATTTGTATGTAAAGTATATATCTCCATTATTTCCGTTATTTCGGTACAAAAAAAGTACTTTTTTATTCGGAGAAATTCCAAGTACTACATCATGAGAAAAAGTGTTTAAATTTAAAGATATGTTCTTTGCTGTTGTCCATTTTCCTGAATGTTTTTCGGATAAGTATATATCTTCAAAATACATATTGTCTTCATTATCAATCATTTTACCGGTTGTTGTATTTCTCCTTCCGGAAAAAAGCATACTTGTATCATTAAGTAATACAACAGAGTATTCTGGATAATCTGTATTTATTGATTTTGATAATTCTGATATATATAAATTATTAATATTTTCTTGAAATTGTATCCCGTTTTTGCATTGCTGAATGTATCTTAAAATTTCATCTTCTGATATTTCTGCTTGTGCTGTATCGCATTTTGCTTGTTCGTAGAATGATATTGCTTGGTTAAAACGACTATCCAAATGATATGTCCTTGCAAGTAATCCGCTAATACTCGCACTTAAAGTGTCGTTTGCATTATACGCAGACATTAAATATTTTTTTGCATTATCAATATCATTAAGATAATAATAACTTTTTCCGATTTTAATAGTTAAAATATTATCGTATGAATTAAAAATATAAGCCGGCAGATAATGTTCTAATGCCTTACGATATTGATTTGTTTCAAAAAAATAATCTCCTTCCGTAGAAACATCGTACACTGTTAATTGTTCAACAATATTGTCTTCTCCAAAAACTGCGATTTCATTTTTAGAAAAGATTCCTTGTGAAAAAATATTATTTGTCGAGATGTATAGAATAAGTAATAATAATGTAATTTTCTTCATTTTAAATATTTTTGATAATAACTTTTTATTTAACATTTCTTAATTCCAAAATGATATATTTCTTTGCTCGAACCCCCTGGAACTGTAAACTGCTTTACCTGTTCGCGGTTTAAATAAGTAGGCTAATATTATTTCGTGCGAACCGCTGTTGTAATTTTTAAGTTCCGAAGTTACCATATCGTAAGAGTACATAAATAACCAGTTATCAAACAGTTTAATTCCGGCTGACAAAACGAAAGCATCATTTTGTCTGTAATTTGCGGAAAGCATTATCATATCGTGGTAAACTCCGGCTACTCCTACTTGGTAGTTAAATTTATAGTTCAAAGGTTTTACTGCTACTGCATTTGGGATAATTAAAAAATGTTTATTTATACGATAGTTATATCCTGCCATCAGTGTATATGCAAAGCCTGATGGTATGAGGTCGCTTTCCAAATCGGAAAAATTTACTTTTGATTTATATATGGAAGAAATACCTGCGTAAAAATCTTTATTATACGCAAATCCGCCAGCTGACATATCAACAAGCAATTTACTTTTTTCAACTCCTTTATTTAATAAATCATCGCCTGATTCGTAAATTACATGGTCGGAAGTGTTTATTGCAATTTGAGAAAAGCCCATACCTGCTCCGAGTGATAAGTTTACTTTGTTAAAAGGTAAGTGATAAGCATAATTAATATTTCCGCCGTAGTTTTGTATGCCCTTTGAGCTATAATTAAAAATTTTTGCTCCAAGCCCTACTGCTCTTCCTGTCATCATTGTGCCACTTATTGATTGATATTGAGGAGCATCAGTAAAACCAACCCACTGACTTCTGTGGTGTAATTTTACTTCATTAGTTTTTTTTGCACCGCAGTAAGCCGGGTTTACTGATTGTTTATCAAACTGAACTAAGCTTGATTGTGTTATTATTTGAGCTTGTGTATAGTTTATTAACAAGAATAACATTATTAATAGTTGTATAAGTTTTTTCATATTTTATGATTTAATTCAGACATCCGTCTGTTTTAATATTTTTACTCGCTATATGATTGATATATAATTAATTATGTTTAATTTTCATTTTTTTTAGCAACTTACAGCTCCATTAAAATCTATTTTCGGACTGAGAAAAAAACTATTTATTTCATCTTTAATAAAAAGGCTATCTATGACTAATTTCTTATTAAACTTGTTTTAATGATATTTTTTATCTTACCAATAAAATTCCACCTTTAAGCAATTCCCTATTAGGTGTTTTTATTATGTAATAATACGACCCCATTGGTAAGTCTTCGCCATCAATATTTGTTCCTTCCCAGTCGTTTTGATAGTTTTTTGCATTGAAAACAAGTATTCCTGTTGAACTATATATTGAGACTTCGCAACCAGCTTGTAAATCAAGAGCTTGTACTCTAAAGTAGTCATTTTTTCCGTCTCCGTTTGGAGAAAAAGCATCAAAAACAATAAGTTCGTCTGTTACAAAAACTGAATCTAAATTTATTGTCGGATAAGAACGAAAATCATATTCTGTGGCTTTAATTCTTACTGCTATATCTTGTTTACCTGAAGCGTCAATTTCTGTGTTGGTTTCAATATTTGTCCATGTTTCTTGTTTATCTTGCGAAAATTCTAATCCGTCTTCGGTTTGTACTGCTCCTGTATGAGGAATTTCTGCATAAGGGTCTTGCTCGTTGTAAACAAAGTTTACCGACCATTCATATTTATTTTTCATCAACACATAAGGAGATTCGGGGCGGTCAGGTACATTAAGTTCAAAGATATTTGATGTTATTGTACTGTCGGTTGCAAGTTGTTTGAAAAAAATATTTTCCGTTGGTATTACCGCTATTACTGTATCATTTCCAACTTGTGTACTCAAACTTTTAAAATTATTATTTCCTGAATATTGTACATTTGTGGCTATATTTTCTTTTGTGGTTTCTTCTATAAAATTAATTGAAAATTTCGGTGCAGGCGGTCGTGCTACTGCGGTAAAATCTTTTAGTGTTGTCAGTCCTTGTCCGGATACTGAGTTTACCCATGCTTTTGCTTCTCCGAGTTCTTGCCAAATAGTATCAGTTTTTGTTGCTCCGAATAATAAATCTTCTTCTCCTATAATGTCATTTGTATGATATTTGTAGCTTACTTTTGCTGAATATTCATAAAGTCCGTCTGTTTTTACTGTCCAATATCTGTTTATATAACTATCAACATTAGCATATTCGGGGTGTTTTTTGTTAATTGTAGTTACACCAACTCTGTAATTATCAGTAAAATCTCCGTTTTCAATTTCTATCGTAAATGGTGAATATAGTCCGTCTTCTCCTTTTTCTGCATTTAAGTTGCCTATAGGAAATATAAACTTTTCGTTATTATCGAACACTTTATATAATGTGCCGGCAGTATCTGTAATTATATGAGAGTTATCGTTAAAACGACCTTTTACTTCTGCGGTTTCAGTAAGTGTTAAATCGTTTCCATCTAATCTGACAGTTCCTTCTTTAAGTTCTAATATACCTGTTATATTTACATCTACTCCGAGTTTAACTGCTTTATTTTCAAAAGA
>JAOZMN010000180.1 GCA_029934265.1 Bacteroidales bacterium | reverse complement strand
TTTTTCAATAAAGTCTATATAAGTTTGCAAATTTTCGGGCAAACCGGCAAAATCGGTAATTTTATCAAGCTCGGTTTTCCAGCCGTCAAATTCTTTGTAAACAGGCTCTAAATCTTCCAAAATATCAAACGGAAAATGTTTTATAATTTTATCGTTTATTTTATATGCAACAGCTATTTTTATTGTCTCAAAAGTATTCAATACATCTACCTTAGACATAATAAGTTGCGTTACTCCATTTATTTTTACGGAATATTTAAGAGCAACCAAATCCAGCCAACCGCAACGACGAGTACGTCCTGTTGTAGCTCCAAATTCATTACCTATTTTTTGCATTTGCTCTCCGCTGTCATCAAACAACTCGGTCGGAAACGGTCCGCTGCCGACTCTGGTGCAATATGCTTTTACGATTCCGTAAACCTCTCCGATTTTATTCGGTGCAACACCCAAACCAATACAAGCTCCGGCACTTACCGTATTCGATGAAGTTACAAAAGGATACGAACCGAAATCTATATCCAAAAGCGTACCTTGTGCCCCTTCCGCCAATATAGTTTTACCGGTTTCCATTGCATCTGACACATAATTTTCGCCATCAACAAACCTACATTTTTTTAATACCTCAATCCCTTCAAACCATTTTTTTTCGTAATCGGAAATATCATATTTATAATCAAAATTAGTTAGCATTTTTTTATGCTTTGCCTTTAATTTTTCATATTTTTCTATAAAATTAGGAGTAGATATATCGCCTACTCTCAAACCGTTACGTCCTGTTTTATCCATATATGTCGGACCTATTCCTTTCAAAGTAGAACCTATTTTGGTTTTTCCTTTTGCCTGTTCGGAAGCCGCATCAAGCATTCTGTGTGTCGGTAATATAAGGTGTGTTTTGTTTGCAATTATAATTTTATCGATTATTTTATTACCGCTTTCTTCAAGTCCGGCTATTTCATTTGCAAAAATTGCAGGGTCAAGAACTACTCCGTTTCCGATTAAATTTTCGGTATTGTTACGAAATATGCCGGAAGGAATTAAATGAAGAGTATAAGTTTCGCCGTTAAATTTCAATGTATGCCCGGCATTGGGACCTCCTTGAAATCTTGCAACAATATCATAATCAGGCGTTAAAACATCTACAATTTTCCCCTTTCCTTCGTCTCCCCATTGAAGACCTAATAATACATCTACTTTCATTGTTTATTTTATTGAATTCTATTATCTTTGTATCGGAAAGATTAGTACACCGCACTTGTCAAGCGTTTTCTGTATTAACATTTATATAAATACTCTTACATTATTTGTGCAACAAATTCCTGTTTTTATACGAGTGCATAAGTAATATTAAATAGGTCGAAGACCTTAACATTAACTTTCCGGAGTGCAAAAATAATAAAAGATAATTTCCGGATAAATTTAATTTGTTAAATTTTTGTTAATTATTCTCAATTTATATTTTAACCGTTAAATTTATTAATTTTATAAACATTAAAGGAAAATATAAATACAAATTACTTTTAACAAGATAGTTATATGTTTATTATTTTTATAACGATTTTTTTATTTTAAAATTTCAAAAAATGGATTCTATATTTTTAAAAACAATAAAAGGAGAAAAAACAAACAGACCTCCGGTATGGTTTATGCGACAGGCGGGAAGAGTTTTACCTTCGTATTTAAAATTACGAAAAAAACACAGCTTTAAAGATATGATGAACTCACCCAAACTTGCGGCAGAAGTAACTCTGTTACCGGTGTACGACTTGGGTGTAGATGCAGCCATACTTTTTTCAGATATTTTGGTAATCCCCGAAGCTATGGGAATGCAACTCGATTTTACGGAAAAAGGACCGGTCTTTTCCGCTCCGCTTAAAGACCAAAGCAATGCTTTGAAATGTTTAAATCCGGACAGTTCTAAATTGGAATATATTTATGAAAATATTAAAGAAATAATACGAACACGACCAAAAAATATTCCTTTAATAGGTTTTTGCGGCAGTCCGCTTACCACTTTTTGTTATATGGTGCAAGGTTTAAGCAGAGACCATACTTTTCCCGATGCCGTAAAAATGCTTTATAAAGAAAAAAATACAGCTCTTAAAATTCTTGACCAAATTACGGAACTTTCCGTAATTTATGCTCAAAACCAAATAAAAGCAGGGATAGAAACTTTCCAACTTTTTGAAACTCACGCCGGACTGATTCCGGAAAATTTATATATGGAAATAATTTTTCCATTCGTAAAACGTATCGCAAAAGCTGTAAAAGAAACAGGAACTCCGTTTATTTATTTCCCGAAAGGACTGGGAAACGGCATCGAAAAAGTAGAGCCTGAATTTGCAGATTTCATAGGTGTGGACTGGCAAATGCCCATCGAAAAAGCTCGAAAACTCATAAGTCCGAAAATAGGACTGCAAGGGAATTTAGACCCTCGTCTTTTACTTGCCGATAAAGAAACGATACAGAAAGAATTGGAAAAACTTATTCCTTTCGGCAAAGAAAATACAAATTGGATTTTTAACTTCGGACACGGTTTTATTCCGAGTATTCCGTTTGAAAATGCCAAATTCGTTACCGATTGGGTGAAAAATGCCGATTGGGAAAGAAACAAATGAACAATTTACAATGAACAAATTACAATGAACAATAAAAAAATTGTGATAGGACTTTCCGGTGGTGTAGATTCAAGCGTTGCCGCTTATTTGCTGAAACAAAAAGGATACGATGTTCATGCTTTATATATGATAAATTGGCATGATACACAAGGAGTTATAGAGGGAAATTGTCCGAGCGACGACGATGTACTTATTGCCGGACTTATTGCCCGAAAATTAAAAATTCCCTTTCATGTAGTCGATTTCAGCAAAGAATATCGAAAAAAAGTTGTCGATTATATGTTCGATGAATATCAAAAAGGACGAACTCCAAATCCTGATGTGCTTTGCAACAGAGAAATAAAATTTGATGTTTTTATGAAAAAAGCATTAGAGTATGGGGCTGATTTAGTCGCTACCGGACATTATTGCAGAAAAGATACCATCGTAAAAAACGGACAAAAAATTTACAGACTTCTTGCCGGCAAAGACCCCAAAAAAGACCAAAGTTATTTTCTCTGCCAACTATCGCAAAAACAATTAGAAAAAGCCGTATTCCCAATCGGAGAACTTGAAAAAAGTGAAGTACGCCGAATTGCGGAAGAAAAGCAACTTGCAAGTGCCAAAAAGAAAGATTCGCAAGGCATTTGCTTTGTCGGCAAGGTTGATTTGCCGGTCTTTTTACAGCAAAAATTAAAACCCAAAACCGGAGATATTGTCAAAATAGACAAAAACTTTCAGCAATATTCCGATAAGGATAAAAATACAGACGATTTTGAAAAACTATCGACACCTTATAAATACAAGCCGGAAAACGGAACAAAAATTGCCGAACACAGAGGAGCATATTATTATACAATCGGGCAACGCAAAGGACTCGGCATAGGTGGAATGAAAGAACCGCCTTACGTCATAGCTACAGATGTCAATAAAAATATCGTTTATATAGGCGAAGGAAAAATGCACCCCGGACTTTTCAGAAAAGCTCTTTTCATAAAAAAAGAAGAAATTCATTATATTAGAGAAGATTTAAAAGATATTTTCGATGAAAATTTGGACTGCCTTGTACAAATACGCTACCGGCAAATACCCGAAAAAGCTGTTGTCCGGATTACTCAAAAAGGTATGTTCATTATTTTTGAAGAAAAACAAAGAGGAATTACACCCGGACAATTTGCAGCAATATATATACAAGACGAATTAATTGCTTCCGGAGTAATTGATTAAAGAGTTCAGTGTAAAAAGACCCTTAGGGTTTGATTTAATAAAATCCAACAAGTCTAAATGTTTAATTTACAGTCTTTTAATTAAAATACGAAGGGTCTGATTGCGAAAAAATATACTTTTTAAACTGACATCAACTATTATTTATAATTTTTGACCTTTATATTTTTTGATAATATTATACGCCTCAGTTATCTCTCTGAATTTATTACGAATATATAATATTACAGCTTCACTTTGATTGATATTTTTATCGGGGTGAGATATGCTGTATCGCCGGAAAGCGATATAATTTTTGCATAAAACAATCCCGGCATCAAAATTAATATTATAAATATAATAACAGACAAATTATTTATTTTTTGTAATTCTAAAAAAAAGAAATAGATTTGCGAAAATAAAAATAAAACTTAAAATAAAATGATAAATAAAGTAATTCTTGTCGGAAATGTGGGTAATGACCCGGAAGTACAATATGTACAGGAAGATGTACCTGTTGCAAAGTTCAGTTTGGCAACCAACGAAAGATATACTAACAAAAACGGTGAAAAAGTAGATCAAACACAATGGCATAACATCGTCGTTTGGAGAGGTTTAGCAAAAGTTGTAGAACAATATGTCAAAAAAGGCGACCGTTTGTATCTCGAAGGAAAATTAGAATATCGAAGCTATGAAGTGGACGGTGTTACAAAATATTATACAAGTATAATTTGCAGAGAAATGAAAATGCTCGGAGGTGTACCGCAAAGTACCGACCGACCTGTAACTACTCCCAAGAAGACTGCTTCAAACAATACAAATCCACCTCCGGCAAACGTCTCCCCTGCCTCCGAAAAAGATGCACCGGTTGCTTTCGACGGAGACGACATGAATAATATTGATGACTTACCATTCTGATTTTGAGTATTTTAAACTTTATTATTTCGGAAATAATATTTAAACCTGTTACGACAACCGTTGTAACAGGTTTTGTAGGAATAATAATCTTACTGCTTTCATCTGCCTTTGTTTCGGGGTCGGAAGTTGCTTTTTTTTCAATAAATAAAACTTTATTGAAAAAAGGACAACTCAAAAATTCACGAAACGGGAATATTGTTATTTCCTTACTTTCGGAGCCGGAAAAACTTTTGGCAACAATACTTATAGCAAATAATTTCATAAACATAGGCATTATAATGCTTTCTGCCTATATCACGGAAATGTTTGTCGATTTTTCAGGTTCGCCTCGTTTAGGTTTTTTCATACAGATAGTAGGAATTACATTTTTATTACTTCTTTTCGGCGAAATAATTCCCAAAGTGTATGCAGCACACGCAAACATTCGTTTTGCAAAATTTATGGCATTACCGCTTCTTATTACTTCAAAAATATTTTATCCGGTAAGTATTTTACTTATAAAATCGACTTCAATAGTTAACAAACGCTACCGCAAACACGTATCCGAACAAAACATTTCTCCGGACGATCTTTCGCACGCATTAAAACTAACACAAACCGGTATCGACGAAGATAAAGATATTTTGGAAGGAATAGTTTCTTTCGCCAATACGGACGTAAACGAAATTATAAAGCCGAGAATTGACCTTGTGGCAGTTGATAACTCATTATTATTCAATGAAATACTTGATACTATAAGAAAATCCGGACTTTCTCGCATACCGGTTTACGAAAAAACATTAGACAACATAAAAGGAATTTTATACGCCAAAGATTTACTTGAACACATCAACGAAAAAGACGACTATAATTGGCAAAAACACATACGAGAACCTTATTTTGTACCGGAAACCGGAAAAATCAACGATTTATTGCGTGAATTTCAGACAAATAACAATCATATTGCAATAGTTACCGATGAATATGGCGGAGTTTCCGGAATTGTAACTCTCGAAGACATTTTGGAAGAAGTTTTCGGAGAAATAAGCGATGAATCCGATGAAGAAAACAATCTTTACAAAAAAATTGATACAAATACTTATATTTTTGAAGCAAAAATATTGCTCAACGATGTCTGCAAAGTAATTGATACTGATGATGATTTTTTCGATACCGCAAGAGGCGATGCTGATTCGCTCGGAGGACTTATGCTCGAAATGAAAGGAGAAATCCCCGAAAAAGGAGAAATTTTATCTTATAAAAATTTGTCTTTTTTAATTATTTCGGCAGATAAAAGAAAAATAACAAAAATTAAATTGACCGTATCGTAACCTATAAATATCATGATAAAAACGCCAATTATTTATATATAAAATAGTTTGGTGTTTATAAAAACCTCTTATTAATGCGAATTAAGGGTTAAAATTGAATAAATGCAGCTGTTAGTCTGCCAA
>JAOZMN010000586.1 GCA_029934265.1 Bacteroidales bacterium | reverse complement strand
ACCGGATACTTTTCAACCGGAATTACCGGTACTTTTTCAACCGAAATATACAAAATTTATATTTTACTACTTTTACTACTTTGTGTAAGTATAGTTAAGGCTCAAAATTCAATCGAATTTAACAAAGCTAACTTCACAAATGATATTGCAAACTTTAAACTTGCAAAAAAAGCCTATGCAAGAGCTGATATCTTATACGATGCCGGGAATTTTTCAAAAGCAAAAGAATACTATTTAAAAGCCAATAATTTCAATCCGAAAAATGACATACTGAATTTCAGACTTGGAATGTCGTATTTCTTTATTAACAACAACGACAGTGCTTTATATTATATCAATAAAGCATACAAACTGAATCCGGAAGTTAATTATGAAATAGAATATTATCTTGCTCGTACAAATCATTATTTGAATAATTTTTCAAATGCGATAGATTATTATAATAAATTCAGACAAAAAAATCCTACTGATTTTGTATCAGAAAAGTATATTAACGAATGTAAAAATGGAATAGAGATAGTAAAAGATACAATCCAATTTGAAGTTTCAGCCTTAAACGACTCTGTAAATTCCATTTTTCCGGATTACGGAGCATATCTTTCTTACAACGACTCTTTAATAGTGTTTACTTCTCGAAGAAGTATGGGAGGAAATCAAACAAACGAATTGCCAACTGATAATATTTATTTTTCAGTACAAAAAGATAATATTTTTAGTAAGTCAAAATATATAAGCAGAAGAATAAACACCTTAGGCACTAGTGTCCCATTAAAACTCAAAGAGTTTCAATGAGTTAGAATTAAGTTCTTTGACGTTCTGTATATAAGGTTTTGTAATAAGCTCATTTAAAGGTGTTTTTGCAAAAAGTGAAACATTTAAAATTTGTAGAATTTCGTAATTTGTAAGTGGCGATTTTAGTTTTTCTTTAATTATTGCTACAGTTGTGTACGTTATAATTGCTGAAAATATTTGTATTTTTACTGCGTTTTCTGAAATTCCCCAAAATTTTTTAACTTTTAAATGTTGCTTTATCCACTTAAAAAAGAGTTCAACTTGCCAGCGGTATTTGTAAATAAGTGCAATTTCAAGAGCTGATAACATGAAATTATTTGAAAAAAAAATAAATGTTACTTTTGTTTCTTCATCATAATATTTTATTCTCCGAAGTTTTTCTGGATACCATTTTGACACGTACACTCCTGTCATTTTAATAGTTTGGTCACATTTAACTCCTTTGTCTTTATCACATTTGCTTGAATAAATACGTTTGAATTTTAAATTCTTTTTTGCTCGTATTACAAAAAAAGCTTCTGATTGATGCAATTTGTAAAGACGTTTAAAATCTATATAACCACGGTCAAATACATAGTAACTGCCATGTTCATAGTTCAATAAATCCATTCCATTAACATCATGCAAGGCACCTTTTGTTATATGAATAAAAATTGGTATATTTTTAGCTACATCAATAAGCGTATGTAATTTTACAGCGGCTTGTTTTTTTTTGTAAGTTGCCCACCAAAAAACATTTAAAGATACATCAATAATTGAAGCATCAAAAGCATAAATATTTGCTTCAACATCTAACTTAAAGTCAGTTGCTGGCTTACATATTTTTTGAGCTTCTGCTATTAA
>JAOZMN010000585.1 GCA_029934265.1 Bacteroidales bacterium | reverse complement strand
AGGAATTATCAATCCAAAAATTATCATGCGTAGCGGCAATTACCGTTAAGTTTTTTTTATTAAGAATATAATTTGCGATTTTTTTCTTTACGGATTCGTCCAATGCCGAAGTCGGTTCGTCTATAAGAAGTAAAGGTTTTTCAAGCAAAAGACAACTTGCAAGCATTATTCTTTGTCGCTGTCCGCCGGAAATATCTTTAAGTTTTTTTGACAATAAATTTTCCGATAATTCAAATTTATTGAATATTTTATTAATATCATTTTGGTTTGGAATATTTTTTTTGTTCAATACAAATTCAAAAGGAGCATTAAATAATTCTTTTACGGTTTCAAAACTCAAAACGGTTTCCTGCGGAAGCCATGAAGTTATTTTTCGTATCTCGCTGATATTAGCAGAATTTAGTGCAATACCGGAAACAAAAATTTCTCCTTTAAAATCCGGAATATAACCGGCTAACAGATTTAATAATGTAGATTTTCCTTTTCCGGACTTTCCGGTAATTGCGAGCTTATCTCCTTTTTTAAGTTCCATAGAAAAATTATCAAAAATAATTTCATCTTTAAACTTAATACTTAAATTTTCTATTTTTATCATAAAACAGTATCAATAACAAATTCCGAATAAAAAAAGCCTTTATCTTTAGAGCTTAATTTTTCGGAAATTTTTTTTTTCTTTTTTGAATTTATCGGGAAGAATTTCGGATAGATTACGAGTTACCATTAAATTCCAATATGCAAAACGAGCATCGGGAAAAGCATTTTTTACAAAATTTTCGGCAACTTCTTTAAATATTTCCGGAGCCATATATTCAAAAATATCAGACAAATTAAAATAATCGAATTTTCCGTATTTTTTAAAAGCATCTTCTGCAAAACCTCTGAATATTTGCAATTTATCTATGTTTTTTTGTATCGTTTCATAGTTTTCCTTTCGAAGATAGTGAGGTAAATTTTCTCCGAATTTTCGTTTCATTATGTATTCCAAAAAGTAATTTTTTTGACATTCTTTTCCGGAAAGATGATTTGAGGCTTTTTTGTAAATGAAATTACCGACATCAATTTTAACTTCGTTCATAAATTCTTTTGAACGTCCGAGCCGTCCCATTACAAATTTTCCGAAAAATATTTTGAATAGAAATCGCCAACGAAAATTACTCCATTTTTTATCGTAAAATAATTTTTGTTCCGATTCGGATTTTTCAGCAAGTAACTCATTTACACGTTTTTTTGTATGAATTTTACTCAATATTTTTTTAATAAAAATATTAAAATATTTTTCAAATTTACCGGCATTAACCAAACCCGATTCAATTTCCGAAATCCTGTTATTCCAAAAATCAAATAAATCGGGTTTAAGTTTTTCTTTCAAGTTCAAAAATAATTTTATTCTATTTTCGGGCAAACCGATAAATCCGTAAAATTCAAGATATTCCGACCAACTAAATACCGAAATGGCAACTTTTTTGAGTTCGATTAATTTTAATTGTATCGGATTAATATCAACAGCAACAACTATTTGCGGATTTGTCGTAAGCAGTGAAAAACTATTATCGCCGGCAGAACCTATCGAAAGTATTTTTTTATTTTCTATACAGCCAAGACCTTCCAACAAAATATCGGCATCTTCCCAACACTT
>JAOZMN010000584.1 GCA_029934265.1 Bacteroidales bacterium | reverse complement strand
ATACCTGTATATCGACATTTACTTAAGATAACTTTCTAATTAAAAGGATTTTACATGAGTGCGTAAGCAATATTAAAAAGTTCAGAGATTTTAGTAAATAAATAACTATAAACAGATGAAAAATATACTCAAAACAATTATTGCCAAAAAGAAAGAATTAAAAGATAAAATTTCGCAAAAAAACGAGCAAGAGCCGGATAAAGATTTTAATCTGTATGAATTTATGATACAGGAAGCTA
The DNA here is from genome assembly GCA_029934265.1 of Bacteroidales bacterium. Taxonomy (GTDB): domain Bacteria; phylum Bacteroidota; class Bacteroidia; order Bacteroidales; family JAADGE01; genus JAOZMN01. Next base: position 1,398 of record JAOZMN010000584.1, on the reverse strand, counting down.
AGGTAATATATTTGCCGGATAATTTTAATTTTGAAAAATTCTGTGAAAAAACAGCAGATTTTATTAAAACGGAACTTAAATTAAATATCAAAATAAATAAAAAAGAAGATAATATTCTTGCAATTGAATATTCCGAAAAAAAAGGTATCAAAAAAACTCTCGGAATATCAGGTAAATTTGTTATTTTCCTTACAATATTTGAAAATCAATTTTTACATATTATCCGACCTCAGGATTGGTCTTCGGATAAGAACGAAAAAAAATCATTTATCGACTTGCCGGCTTTAATACAAGATTCTTATGAAGAAGAAATATCGGCTTTTGCCTTGAAAAAAATTTTATCGGAATATATTAATAAAGAAAACATTATAGAAATTTCACAGACGAATGTTTATATTGAAAAATTACCGTTAAATCAACAAATTCTATTCTATAACAGGCAAGAAGTCGATGAAATAATGCTTGTAAATTTGAAAATATCGGAGTTAAAGAAATTTTCGGATAAAGAGCAATTGTCCGGCAAGCTCGATTTAAGCTATATGATTACAAATAAAGGTGTTTATTTGTCCGGTTTCGATAAGAGAGGCGAACTTGATATTTTTAAAATTCTCGATAAGGAAAAAATTGAAGCAAAAAGCGAAATAGGAAGAAATACTGTTTATGCCGGTGAAATTCAATGGCTTACAAACAGAGATAATTCACAACTTTTTATTGATGTAAACGACATTCCGGAACTTTCCGAAAATGAAAGAATCAGAGAGCTTGCAAGGCTTAATTATCTGAAAAAGAATAAAAAAACAACGATCGAGTTACTCGAAATTCTTATTGAAAAAGAAAATAATCCTTTTGATGATTTTTTACTTTTTTATACAAATTATAATGAAAAAGAAAATATTTTTACAGAAGAATCCGAAGAAAATTTAATCGAACTTCTTAAAAAAATAATCGAACATAAAGATACGGAAAGCGAACTTATAAAACGTATTGAATTGTGGTATGTTCCGTATATCGAGCAAACCGGAATTATTGATTTACTTGTAAAAACCGCTCAAACAGAGGAGCAATACAAACGAATATTGCCACTTCACAGAAAGGTAAAACGAACTTTTTTGAAAAAAAACAAAGACGACATCAGCGAAGTTCTTTTTGAAATTAATTTTTGCAGAAATCTTATAGATGCAGGTCAGAAAGAAGAAGCCGGCGAATTGTTGGAAAAATTACCGGATAAAATTCCGGACGAAACAGTATCGGATTTATTGCCGGCGGAAGATGTAAATCCGACGAGTGTGCAAAGCGGACAGCTTTTGCGTATCAATATTATTGATATGATTATTGAAACAAAAAGCGAGAAAGAGCGAAAAAAATATCTGCAAAAAGCCGCACAACTTCAACCGCTTT
>JAOZMN010000179.1:1315-6203 GCA_029934265.1 Bacteroidales bacterium | reverse complement strand
TTATTTTGCTCGTTTTTGAACTATTTTTTACCTTTTTGTCATGTACTTAGAAAAATGGTGCTAAATCATCAATTAAGGTGTCAAAATATAAATTATAAGGTATGCCCTTTCCTTGCGGTTTATAAACATCGGCAAACATTACAATAAACAACGAAACAGCAGGCAAGAAGCCCGCAATTATTCCGGACGGATATATTAATTTGCCTTTTATTTTTATATGTTCGGCTTGCAAAACCGTTGTATAATCTTTTAAAATATTTTTCATTTAAGTATTTTTTTAGAAATTGCGGGCGTTTGCAGGTGCGGTTTTACCCCATTAAACAGGTCGAAGACCTTATTCAGTTATTGCCATAAAATTAGTTTCCAAATCGTCGATTATTTGAACTTGATATATTGAAATTTCTTTGTCGATAATATATTTTATGCAATCTGTAATTTCTTCTTTTGTTTTTAGAGTAATGACAATATTTTTATCTTTCGGATATGATAATGTTTCATATTTTTCTGAAATTATTTGAGTTGCAAGTTCCGGATTGTTTACGGAAATTTTAACTCTGCAATTTTTATTTATATTTTTAAATTCTTCGAGCGTTCCTTCAAATTTTATCTTTCCTTTATTTATTATTCCGATATGTGTACAAATTTTTTCTATTTCGTTCAGATAATGACTTGATATAAAAATACTTGTCCCGTTTTCTTTGTTGAGTTTCAGTAAAATATTTCTTATTTCGATTATTCCGGCAGGGTCTAATCCGTTTACAGGTTCGTCGAGTATCAATAAGTCAGGATTATTCAGCAGTGCTGTTGCGATAGCGAGTCGTTGTTTCATGCCGAGCGAATATTGTTTTACTTTTTTTGAGCCGGCATCTTGCAAATCGACAAGTTTGAGTACTTCTTGTATTCTGTTTTTTTTTATTCCTGTAAGTTTTGCAATATATCTTAAATTGTCCGTTCCGCTCAGATGCAGATATAAAGCCGGAAATTCAATTAAAAAACCGATTTTTGAAAAAATAGAAGGGATTTGCTGTTCTATTGCTTTTCCGAATAAAAAAACTTTATTTTTTTTCGGTGTTAAAATACCTGACAGTAAACTCATTGTCGTTGATTTCCCGGCTCCGTTAGGTCCTATAAAACCGTAAATCGACCCTTGGGGAATATTCAAACAAATATTATCGAGTACTTTGATGTTTTTGGAATATTCAAAAGAAAGAGAATTTAATTGAATGATATTTTCATTTTTCATTATTTGTTTTTTCCGATTTAGATAAATTTATATAAATCACAACTCCGGCAAGCAGGGCGATAACAATAAAAACGATTCCTGTAAGATATTCGGCAAAAAGTATTTTTCCTATACCGAAAAGACTGAACATAACGGATAAACTTCCTGCAAACCAGTTGAAAAACAGGCGAGAAAAACCGGTATCGCTTTTTACATCGGGCAAATTATCCGAAATTGGTTTCCAACCTATGCCTCCGGGGTGGACTTTTGTATAAAATGAATTTAATTTTTCGACGGAAGTCGGTTTTGTAAGAAAAGTAACCGTAAGCCAAACTGCCGTTGCCCAAATTACAATTATTATAAGTGTCAATTCAAAATTTATTTCGTAGTAAGCCAAAAACGGATAAATTGCATAAGGAGCAAGCATTGCCGAAATTTCCGACCAAGCATTAATCCGCCACCAAAACCAACGTAAAATCAGCACAAGACCTATGCCACCACTGCAAGCAAGTACAAATTTCCATGCTCCGCTGATAGTATCGAATTGCGTTGTTACAAAAAGTGAAAAAAACATCAATAAAAAAGTGGTAATTCGTGAAACTTTGACATATTTTTTTTCGTCAGCTTTTTTATTAATGAAAGGTTTGTATAAATCGTTGATAATGTACGAAGTCCCCCAAACGGTTTGCGAGGCTATCGTGGACATATAAGCTGCAAGAAATGCGGCAAGCAAAAGTCCGAATAATCCGGGTGGCAATAAATCCGCCATTAATTTTGGGAACATTTTGCCGGGGTCTTTGGTGTTATCGTAAGTCTGATAGTACAATTCAAAATTATCACTTTTACTTAAAGATATTTCTTCAACGGTAAGAGTTTTATTATCGAATATTTTTTCGGAAATTTCGTAATATGCAGTATTTTCTGATTTTAATTGTCCTAAATTTTGTGCTCTCGGATAAATTACCATTGCTGCAAGAGCAACTAATATCCAAGGCCAAGGACGTATGGCAAAATGTGCTATTTGAAACCATAAAGTTGCCAAAAGAGAATGTTTTTCATTTTTTGCGGACATCATTCTTTGAGCGATATATCCGCCTCCACCCGGTTCGGCTCCGGGATACCAACTTGCCCACCATTGTACTCCGAGATATGCAATAAAAGCAACAAGTCCCATTTTTAAAATACCGCCGGCACTTTGAGTTTCTGAAGTTTCGCTTATTCCGGGAAAAAAGTCGAATGTTGCTTCGGGAAGTTTTTCTTTAAGGGCAACTATACCGCCGACATCGACATGATTTACGGCAAAAATGGCAAGAATTATGCTCCCTGTCATGGCAATAATAAATTGAAAGCTGTCTGTAAGCGAAATTCCCCACAGTCCGGACATTGCAGAGTATATTGCGGTGAAAATCATTATCCCGGCAACTGCAAGAATATGAACTGTATATGTTTGTCCGAGAAAATTAAAATCTGAAATTCCGAAAAGAGAAAGGTCGGGATAAATTACTTTAAGTATTTTCACCATTGCAAGGTTTACCCATGCAATTACTATTACATTCATGAAAACACCTATGTAAATTGCCCTGAAACCACGCAAGAAATTTGCCGGTTTCCCGGAATATCGTATCGAAACAAATTCGGCATCGGTAAGTATTCCGGAGCGTCGCCAGAGTTTAGCAAAAAAGAAAACGGTAAGCATTCCGCCAAAAAGCATATTCCACCAAAGCCAGTTGCCCGAAATTCCTTTTTCGGCAACAAGTTCGGTTACGGCAAGCGGAGTGTCGGCGGCAAAAGTTGTTGCTACCATACTTGTTCCGGCTATGTACCAAGGCAAATTTCTTCCGGAAAGAAAAAAATCTTTCATTCCTTTCCCTGCTCGCTTGGACATTATAATTCCTATGCTGATACTTACTAAGAAATATAAACCAATTATTCCCCAATCTAAAAGAGTAAGGTTCATTTTTAATTAACAATTTACAATTTACAAATAACAATGAACAGTTTAAGTCTCTGTTCGTTGTTTGTTGTAAATTGCCCATTATTATTTGTCATTTGTCATTTTTTCATCATTTTTTTTACTTTCAAGCTCTTCTTCTGCTTTCATTTCTTTGTTGGCATTTTTAAATTCTTTCATGCCTTGTCCTATACCTTTCATCAGTTCCGGAATTTTTTTTCCTCCGAATAATAAAATTAAAGCCAAAACTATAATGGCAATTTGCCAAGGACCTACAAAACCTGCTATAATAAATAAATTTGTCATGATATTTTTTGTTTAGAATTTTATTTTTTTGATTTCAAGCCGGTTTAAACCGGTTTCTTTTATGATGTCTTCTATACTTTCATTATACTTTAACATTTTTTTTGCTAATTTTCGCATAGCTTTTTTTTCTTTCTCTCTTGCTTCTTCTTTTTCTTGAACTGCAATTTCTTTTTCTTGAATTGCGACTTTCAATTTGTTTTTTGTTTCGTTTCTTCCTTTTTCCAGAGCATCGTCCAATGCACTGCGTTCTATTCTTATTCCGTCCCAATATTTATCGTAATAATATAATTCTTCTTTTGAGAAGGCTGATACGTGCAGATGTTCCAGCGCTTGTTCGATTTCTTTTTCAGATGCCAAGTCTTTCGGAAATTCGGACGTATTTTCATTTATTTCGGTAAGAAAACGTAACCAAAGCGAACGCAATTTTTTTTCGGAAAAATTACGGGCTTTAAATTTCGGTAATTCAATAAAAATAAGCTCGATTCCTTTAATCGTTTCGTCCGGGATTTCTTGATGTGCTATTCTGTAATGATGATAAAATTTATTTTTATATTTTTTTTCAGTCAGAAAAATATCGTTTACAAGACTTAATCCGTAAACCGGTTGCAGTTTTGAATATTTATGTCCTTTGTCTATTTGCTTTATGTAGGTTTTACTTGCGTTGAAAAGCATACGACTTTTAAACGAATTTGTCCAATACATTTGCATTTCGACAAAAAATTGTCTTCCGAAATTATCCGTACAACGTACATCTACTACGGAGTGTTTTAATTCCGGTAATTCAGGAATTAACGATGCGTCTAAATATGTCAGTTCTTCTATATATTGGTCGGGTGCTAAGGGCAACAAGGAATTGAGAAAACTTTTTGTAATATTGGGATATTCTCCGAATATTTTACGAAAAGTTAAATCGTTTTTAGGGTCGAGATATTTTATGTTTCTTGTGTCCATTGTAATAAGTATTAAGTACTTATATAGTTTTTATTTCTTCTATACTCAAACCGGTTTCCTTTATAATGTCTTCTATACTTTCATTATATTTTAACATATTTTTTGCTAATTTTTTCATAGCTTCTTTTTCTTTTTTTATTGCTTCTTCTTTCTCTCTAACTGCAATTTTCAATTTGTTTTTTGTTTCGTTTCTTCCTTTTTCTAAGGCATCGTCCAATGCACTGCGTTCAACTCTTATTCCGTCCCAATATTTATCGTAGTAATATAATTCTTCTTTTGAGAAAGCAGATACGTGCAAATGTTCCAGTGCTTGTTCAATTTCTTTTTCAGATGCCAATTCTTTTGGAAATTCTGATGTATTTTCATTTATTTCGGTAAGAAAACGTAACCAAAGCGAACGCATTTTTTTTTCGGAAAAATTACGGGCTTTAAATTTCGGTAATTCAATAAAAATAAGC
>JAOZMN010000179.1:0-1215 GCA_029934265.1 Bacteroidales bacterium | reverse complement strand
GAAAAGTTAAATCGTTTTTAGGGTCGAGATATTTTATGTTTCTTGTGTCCATTGTTTTTATTGAAATGCTTTTAAAATATCATTTCCGTTTGCATATAAAAGTAGTCCTATTAACAGTACCATTCCGGCTGTTTGTGCGTATTCCATAAATTTTTCGCTTGGAGTTTTGCCTGATACCATTTCAAAAATAAGAAACATAACATGACCTCCGTCGAGTGCCGGTATTGGTAATAAATTCACTACTCCGAGCATTATCGAAAGTATTGCGGTTATTGTCCAAAAGTGATGCCAGTCCCAAGTTTTAGGGAATAATTTTCTTATTGAATCGAAACCGCCGATTTCTTTATATGCACCTGTATCCGGATTAAAAACAAGTTTTAACTGTTTTAAATAACTCCCTGTTTCTGTAATTCCTTTATTCAGACCGGCAGGAATTGCTTCAAAAAAATTGTATTCGATATGTGATAAATCAAATAAATCTAAAGAACGGACTTGTACACCTATTTTTCCGTTTTCATCTATTTTTACTTTTATTGTATCCTTGCCTGATTTTCGTTTTACGGTTATGGCAACTTCTTTTTCTTTGTTTTTTTTGAAAAATTTAACGTATTCATCATAATAAAGCATTTTTTTACCGTTTGCTTCTATAAATTTGTCTTCTACTGCAAAGCCTGCTTCTTCGGCTATTGATTTTTTTGGAAATTCTTTAATAATAAAAGGAAAACGAGGGTCGATTTTTAATCCTTTATTTTCAAGAATTTTAGCAATATCCGAATCTTGTAATTCGATTTCGATTGTTTTTCCGTCTCTTTCTATCTGTAAAGTACGAGAAGAATTTAATATCATTTCGATTCTGATAGCAGAGAATTTTTCAATTTTATTTCCGTTTATCGAAATAATTTTATCGCCGTCTTGCAGACCGAGTTTGTAACCGAGTGAATCCGTAACTATTCCGTATTTTACGTTTTGGTTAGGGAGGTAATCATCGCCCCATGCAAAAAGTATGAATATATATATTATTCCGGCAAGAATAAAGTTTACCATAACTCCGCCAAGCATTATAAATAAGCGTTGCCAAGCCGGTTTCGAGCGAAATTCGTAAGGTTTCGGCTCTTCTTTCATGGCTTCTTTGTCCATTGATTCATCTATCATTCCGGATATTTTTACATATCCGCCCAAAGGCAACCAACCTACTCCGTATTCTGTTTCGCCTTT
>JAOZMN010000583.1 GCA_029934265.1 Bacteroidales bacterium | reverse complement strand
TTTACATTTTCGGAATCTCTTGATGATAGTCCTGATGTGGGTTCATCTACAAATAATATTGACGGTTCTCTGATTAATTCTAATGCTATATTTAATCTTTTTCGTTGTCCGCCGCTTATCATTTTGTTCATCGGATTTCCGACTTTCAGGTCTTTCCTGTCAAAGAGTCCAAGGTCTTTAAGTGTTTTATGAACTAAATTTGTAAGTTCTTCATCGTTAAGATTTTTGAAGCATAATTTAGCGTTGTAGTATAGGTTTTCAAAGACGGTAAGTTCTTCTATAAGAAGATCGTCTTGGGGGATATGTCCGATAACTCCTTCGAGTTTGTCTTTTTGCGTATGTAAATTGAAACCGTTTATCATAACGGCTCCGGAAGAGGGACTTGTAATTCCTGACAGGGAGTTCAGCAGTGTGGATTTTCCTGCACCACTTGCTCCCATTATTCCTACAAGTTTTCCGTGTGTTACGGAAAAACTTATGTCTTGTAGTCCTAAATCACCGCTTGCAAATGTGTGTTCGAGTTCCTGTACCTCGAAAGACAGCGGTGTAATGGACATATCGGACATATAATTTGCGACGACATCGCTGTAATAAACCGGTTTGCCTTTTGGAAGTCTGACTGTGCTACCGGGTGCAAAAACGGATATTCTTCCTTGATATATTCCGTGTCCGTTAAGTACTACGTCTTGTGTTCCTGTATATTTTATGAAATAAAGTTCGGCACTTTTTACTTGCAGAATAATTATTATTCCGTTAAGTGTGTCGGATTTTATGCTTTTGCAATGGTTGAACTCTTGTTCTTCATGTGTTACTATCAGTATTGATTCTCGGTCGAGTCCTCTGTGTGTGTCGTTTTGAATAAAGGCTTCTACGTCGGCGTATTCTTCTTTGCTGATATTAAAAACGTCTGCAACTGTTTCAATAATTGCAACTTTGTTTTTTGTAAATTCTTTTCCTGAATTTATTAATTCGAATAGTCTTACAAGAACTACAATTTTTTGTTGAAGGTTAAGGGTTTTGTTAATTTTACGGCATAAGCCCAGTACTTTTACGGAATCAAGGGTGTTTACTCCGTCTTCCGGATTTTTTGCCGCTTTTTTTGCTCTTCTTAATCGTTTTTTTTCTTCTTTTTCAATATGTCCCGTAAACAGTGCCAAATAGTCGGGTACGGCAGCTTCTGCCAGTTGCGACTTAAGAAATATACTTACGTAATTTATTTCTTTTTCTTCGACCTCGTCATCTTGTTTTACAATAATTGCAAACAACTGCATGAGAGCTTTTAGTATTTGTTCACTCATTTATTTTTTGTGTAAAATTATTTTACGGATTTTAGATATTTTCAATTTGTTAAATTTTGAAGTTTATTAAATTTCAAAATATTAGATTGTGTCGATTCAAAAAAAACACGGTATAAATCAACTTTGCCGAAGTTTCATCGCAAAGACCTAAAGTAGCAAAGAAAAAAGTTATTTTCAGAGTAATTGCGGACTTTTAAAAATTAAAGAAATTTGCATTTCTATTTATTAGTGAGTCCTGTCCAAAAAGTATATTTCTTCGCAATCAGACCCTTAGGATTTTAAGTAAAATGCTATAAATTAAACATTTAGATTTGTTAATTTTTGTTAAATCAAACCCTAAGGGTCTTT
>JAOZMN010000582.1 GCA_029934265.1 Bacteroidales bacterium | reverse complement strand
TTAAAACCCTAAGGGTCTGATTTTGAAAAAATATACTTTTTAGACTGAACTCATATTTACATAAAATAATTCATTAATAATTAATAAAATGGCTTACAACTTAAAAAACAGAAATTTTTTGACTCTTTTGGATTTTTCAGGAAAAGAAATCGACTTTTTATTGAAACTTTCTGCCGAACTCAAAACAGCAAAGTATCTCGGGACTGAAAAACCGAAATTAAAAGGTAAAAATATAGCTCTTATTTTTGAAAAAAGTTCTACCCGAACACGTTGTTCTTTTGAAGTTGCTGCTCTCGACCAAGGAGCACACGTTACTTATTTGGGACCGTCAGGTTCGCAAATCGGAAATAAAGAATCCATGAAAGATACGGCAAGAGTTTTGGGCAGACTTTACGACGGCATAGAATACAGAGGTTTTGGACAAAATATCGTGGAAGAACTTGGAGAATATGCCGGAGTGCCGGTTTGGAACGGTCTTACTACCGAATATCACCCGACACAAATCCTTGCGGACTTTTTAACAATGAAGGAACATTCCGACAAACCCTTGAAACAGATTAAGTTTTGTTATACCGGCGATGCAAGAAATAATATGGCAAATTCGCTTATGATTGGTGCCGCAAAAATGGGTATGGACATCAGACTTGCCGCTCCCGCATCGGTACAGCCGGAAGAAAATCTTGTAAAAACGTGTCGTGAAATTGCAGAAAAAAACGGAGCAAAAATTACAATAACCGAAAATCTTGCCGAAGCGGTGAAAGATGTCGATTTCATTTATACAGATGTATGGGTTTCGATGGGTGAAGCAAAAGAAGTTTGGGAAGAAAGAATAAATCTGCTCAAAGATTATCAAGTAAATAAAAAAACAATGGAGCTTACCGGAAATCCCGATACTAAATTTTTACATTGCTTGCCGGCTTTCCACAACAGAGAAACTATCGTTGGTGAAGATATTTATCAAAAATTCGGTATGGACGGACTTGAAGTTACCGAAGAAGTTTTTGAATCGGAAGCATCAATAGTTTTTGATGAAGCCGAAAACAGACTTCACACCATAAAAGCCGTAATGGTGGCAACGCTTGGATAAGAAAAACTAAATAATTGATAAAAAAATAACTTAATGAAATTTAATCTTTCATTAAGTTATTTTTTTATCAATTATTTAGTTAATTTGTTATTCTTTCAATCAATAATATTCATTATGCGTCTCCAACGCAAACCGCCTCCCATAAAGCCTTTATCTGCATCTATCGACCACCATATAAATAATCCTTTTCCCACAACATGGTCTTCCGGTACAAATCCCCAGAAACGAGAGTCGGCAGAATTATGACGATTATCCCCCATCATAAAATAATACCCTTGTTTGAAAGTATATTCGGTAATTTTTTTATCGTTAATAAAAATATCGGCACCTTTTATTTCAAGTTTATTACCTTCGTAAGTTTCGATGCAACGTCTGTAAAGCGGTAATGTTAAAGTATCTATTTTTATAGTTTCGCCGGCTTTAGGCAAATGCAAAGGTCCGAAATTATCAACATTCCATTTGTAATTTACATTATGTGGAAAAATATAACTTTCACCTTGTCCTACCGGAGCGATTTCTCTTGTAACCGAAACAACATTAGACATTTTACGAATTTTTTCCACT
>JAOZMN010000178.1 GCA_029934265.1 Bacteroidales bacterium | reverse complement strand
GTAAAAGCCGGTCGATACGAAATAAAAAATAATATGTCCAACAACGAGCTTATAAATATGCTTCGTATCGGAAAACAGAAATATATAAATCTGACTTTCAATAATATAAGAACTCCGGAAGAACTTGCCGGCAAAATTGCCGGACAAATCGAAACCGATTCTGTTTCAATAGTCGAACTTTTGAACGACAAGGATTTTACAGGGAAATACGGATTAAACAAATTTACTGTTTTAAGTATCTTTCTTCCGGACACCTATAGTTTTAAATGGAATACTTCCGAAAAAGATTTTTTCTTGCGAATGCTCAAAGAGTACGAAAAATTTTGGGATACTGAAAAAACAGCAAAAGCCGATTTATTAAAACTTTCAAAATCGGAAGTTAGTATTTTGGCTTCGATAGTGCAAGCAGAGCAATCAGTTTTTAATGATGAAAAACAAATTATTGCAGGACTTTATCTTAATCGTTTGCGACTTCATATTCCTTTGGAATCCGACCCGACACTTGTTTTTGCAAGTGGTGATTTTTCTAAAAAAAGAGTTCTTAACAGCGATAAACTTATCGAATCGCCCTATAACACATATAAATATGCAGGTTTACCGCCGGGTCCGATAAATTTACCGGAAAAATCATCAATAAATGCGGTTCTTAATTACAAAAAAAATGATTATATTTTCATGTGTGCCAAAGAAGATTTTTCCGGTCATCATAATTTTTCCACAAATTTAAGACAACACAATATTTATGCAAAACGTTATCAAAGAGCTTTAAATAAAAGAAGAATTTACAGATAAGGTGTTCGACTTTTAAAATTGTGCCTGAAATGATGCTCTTATTCCGAATTTTGAATTATCGGGTTTGTCGTTGTGAGTAAGTCGCCAAATAGCATCGACACGAAAAAAAGTAAATATATTTTCGATGCCGATGCCGGCTTCAATGTAAGGTGTCGATAGGTCTGACAATGTTGTGGGAAAATTAAATTCATTTTTATTTTCATCGCTTAACGAACCTATGACTCCCTTTCCATAAAGGACTTCACGCATTTTTAATTTTCTGACAAGCGGTATTTTATTCAAAAACAGACCTTGAAAATGATGTTCGGCATAAACACTTAACCATTTGTCGCTTGCAAATTCATAATAATTCATTAAATTAAACGAATACGGGTCAAAAATGTAAGTTTGATTTCCTTCGTGAAGTTTGAGTAAAGGGAAAGGAACTGTACCGTATATTTTACCTGCCTCAACAGAATAATTAAATTTCCCGATAAAGCCTAAAAATATGCTTTGCTCTACATTTACAGTTATTTTATGATAGTTGTAACTGTTTTTAAAAAGTCCTTCCGGAGCAAAACTGTACGAAATATCAAATACAGGATATTTTGAACCGAGAAAAATTCGAGACAAATCACTTTCAAGATATTTTTCGTTATAAGCAAGGTGAGTATTTAAAATTATTTCGCTTGTTCTCAATGACGTAACGGCATTATCATTGTAGTCGGTAAATTTTATAAATTCCGAAGGATAAAGATTTTTATATGAAAATTTCACTTCACTTATCAATCCTTTAAACCATTCTTTTTCAATACCAATTTTAAATTTATCTTGCAAAAGCAAATCTTTATTCGCTTCTTTACTTATTACTGTAGAAATTATATTATCTTCCGTAAAGGCATTCGGACTTGCTCCGAGTTGCACCATATCACTGTTATACGAACTGCTTAAAACGACCCAAGGGTTCTTACTTATTCTGTATTTAAAACCGATACCGTACTTAAATTTTTTATCGAGAGTTCCGTAAGCTATATGTCCGCTGTATTCCGTTTTTTTGCTGAATGCAGAACTTGTACGTCCGCCTATCCGAAAACGATGCCCTTCTATTTCGTTGCGACTGTAAGTTTTAAAATAAGGTCCGTATTCAAATTTGCCGATTTCGTAATATCCGAAGCTCAACATTTTAATTGTATTTGCTACGGTTTTAAATGCAGGAATATTTTTAACAAAATCAACAGTTTTATATATTTGTTGTTCTTGGTCGGAAAGTTTTTCATGCCTTACACTTTTCCAATAAGTGCTGTCAGCCTGACCGGCATTTTCAAGAGTTATAAGTTCTTGCGGGATAGTCTTTGAGAAAAATTTATCTTCATATTCCGGATTTATTTTAATTTTTTTTCGAGATGTGATTTTTTTTCCGAAATAACCGGGTGTAAAATCAGTTAAATTAAAGTCTATAAGCGTGGTTTCGTTAGCAGGGAAAAATATACTGTCGTTTATAACTTCATATTTTTGTGAAAAATTTATACTTTTGATAAATTCAAGATTCACACTTCGGGAAAGATTTGCTTTAATTTCTTTTACGGCAAAAAAGTTATCGGCAATCCACATATAGCCATCAAAAGTATATTCCTGTTTTCTTTTGGGTTTAAATATTAATTTATAATACTTTTTTTTATTTATAAACGTACTGTCGGTAAGATAATAATCGTAAACAAGCAAAGAATTTACTGCAATCGGACTTACAAATTGTTTTTCGAATATTTTTATATAATTTTTGTACAGATTAATATCAAGATACATTTGTCCTGTAAACTGCATCAGGCTTGTATTTTCAATTCCGGATATTTTTACGGCTTTAATTATTTCTTTTTCTTTTCGAGGACGTTTTTGATAGTAATAATCCGATAATGTTTCGGAAATAAGAACAGGTAAGTATGTTTTTCCTGTTATGGTATCTGTACCGATATTATCCAAAATAGATTTATATTTTAACGTTTTTTTATTTTTAGCAAAGTCGGGATTGTATTTGAAATTATTAATATCGAGTTGTAATTTATTGTACTGTTCGTAACTGTAAGCAAGTAGGCGTTCCGGATTATTTTGTTTCCGCCTTTTAATTACTTTTTTCATCAATAAAATTGCGGGATTTTTTCCTGCTACGATTGTAACCTCTTCTATATCAACGGAACTTGGAGAAAGTTCCAAATTAAGCTCATTATTTTTAAATGCTTCTGTTTTTACCGACAAACTTTGGTATCCTATACATATAACTTCAAGAGTATCAACTTTTACAGAAGTTTCCAAATAAAAAAAACCGTCTGCATTGCTTGTAGTTCCGATGTGAGTACCTTTAAACGACAGTATTACAAAAGGTATTGTTTCTTTTGTTTCTTTATCACGTATCGTTCCGGATATTTTTGTAATTTGTGCTTGTGAAACAATCGAAAACAATAATATAATAAGAAGAGGAAGGTTTTTAATCATATTATATCGGAATATTGTATGCTGTAAACAGTCGTGAAACTAATATTTTATGCAATTTTAGTCGTAATGCAAGCTTTAAACTAAAATTAAAGTATATCAACCGAACTGTTTTTGTATTTCGTTTTTAACGATATTAATTGCAGTTTGCACGGGTGTAATTTCGGCTTTGCTGTATATCTTGATAATTTCTTGGTTAAGATATATTGATTTCATTTGAGGCTTTACTTTTGTACCGGCTACATTTATTATTTGTATCAGACTTTCTTTTGCATTTTTTACCGCCTCCCAAGTCATTGTATTTACATATACCTGTTGCGACAAATTATGCTCGTATTCCTTACGAATTGATTTAAGCATAAGCGACTGTAATTGAGCACAATTCATACCTTGCGTATATAATCTTAAAGATAAATTTTCCGGCGAAATTCTTTCCAAAAGCAAAACTATTCTTTCATAAGCCTGCATTTTCAGCGGAACAATTTGTTTGTTATTTTGCAAAAACAATTTGGAAGTTTCTTTTTTTTGCTCTAAACCGGAATGATGTTTTAAGATAAATACTGTTGTAAGCAGAACAATTATCGAAGGTACGGTATATTTAAGTATTTCTAATACTTCTGTCATTATGTTTAAATTTTATTATAAAAAGTCAGGTTTAAAAAGTATATTTCTTCGCAATCAGACCCTTAGGGTTTTAAATAATATGCTGTAAATTAGATATTTAGATTCTTTGAATTTTGTTAAATCAAACCCTAAGGGTCTTTTTATATCGAACTATATAAATATTTTAGTGCAAATTTACAAAATTCATATTGTTTTTCAAAAAAGCAATTTTTGTCGAACTTGTTCCTCTGCTTTTTTTGCTATTGAAAAGTATAAGCATCAAAACAACAGTTTTTACCCATCAATTTTTATATAACGTTATGATTATTAAATTTTTATAAATACGGCTTTGTTCCATTAAATAAATCGAAGACTTCAATAATACATAGAAAATATTGTAAAACTTGCAAAAATCAGACTTGCAATTCCGTTTGTCGTAAAAAAAGCAAGATTTACTCTGCTTAAATCATTAGGTTTTACGATAATGTGCTGATAAATAAGTGAACTTCCGAAGAAAAATACACCTGCCCAATACCATAAACCAAACTCGCCGGCACCGATAATTCCTGCAAAAATAATAAATCCTGCACACAATATATGTAAAAAAGTCGAAAGTAACAAAGAATTTTTACGCCCAAGCAAAACCGGAATTGATTTTAATTTATTTTCCTTATCGAAAGTTTCATCTTGCAAAGCATAAATAATATCAAAACCGGCAGTCCAGAACAGAACAGCAAGCGAAAATAGCACCGGCAAAACAGCAAATTTTCCTGTAACGGCAAGGTATGCCCCAATCGGTGCGAGCGACAAACCCAGTCCCAAGACCAAATGACAAAACCATGTAAAACGCTTAGTATAACTATATCCCAAAACGACAAGCAAAGCAACCGGCGACAGATAAAAAACCAGACTGTTAATAAAATATGTCGTTGCAATAAACAGTATCGAATTGATAATTACAAACAACAAAGCGTTTTTTTCTGTTATTTTTCCTGCCGGGATTTCACGTACGGCAGTCCTTGGATTTTTTCCGTCAATTTTTCTGTCCAAATAGCGATTAAAAGCCATAGCTGCACTTCTTGCAAAAATCATATCAAATATTACAAGTAAAAGTATAATCCAACCGGTTTCAAACAAAGAAATATCAGTATGATTTACAGCCACAAAAAAACCTACAAATGCAAAAGGCATAGCAAAAACAGTATGACTGAATTTAATCATTGAAAGATAGTTTTTAAACATATTTTTCTATTTTATGATTTATATCACCTTAGTCAATTATTAAAAATTTAATATTTTATTAATCTGAATATTAGCAGTTTACTATTAATGTTAATCTAATTTACTTTTTCTTACCGATTATTTTGCAAATATACTATTAATAATCTTTATAAATTAAATTTATGCAGTGAAAAAATATAAATATTATTGTATATTTGCGACTTAATAAAAAAACAATTTATATATATTTGACTTAAGAATTAATTAAATAAGTTTTATTATAAAATTTATTCATCGAGTTCTAAATAATTCTTAATTTTTAAGTTCTTAATTTTAAATTTTAATACTACTATGGCAGAAAAAAAATTCATTACCTGCGAAGGAAACCATGCAGCCGCACACGTTTCTTACCTTTTCAGTGAAGTAGCCGCAATTTATCCTATTACACCATCTTCTGATATGGCGGAATATGTTGATAATTGGTCGGCAAAAGGAAGAAAAAATCTTTTCGGAGAAACCGTTTTGGTGTCCGAAATGCAATCCGAAGGCGGTGCTTCAGGAGCTGTTCACGGCTCATTACAAGGAGGAGCTTTAACATCGACATACACAGCCTCACAAGGTTTATTGCTGATGATTCCCAATATGTATAAAATTGCAGGAGAATTACTTCCGGCAGTATTCCACGTAAGTGCGAGAAGTGTTGCAACACAAGCATTGTCGATATTCGGCGACCACAGTGATGTAATGGCTTGTCGTCAGACAGGTTTTGCAATGCTCGCAACAGGAAGTGCCCAACAAATTATGGACATCGCTCCTATTGCACACCTTGCTTCAATCAAAACAAGAATACCGTTTGTACATTTTTTCGACGGTTTCAGAACTTCGCACGAAATATCAAAAGTTGAAGTACCGAACGAAGAATTTTTGAAAGATTTAATAGACATGGAAGCCTTGCAAGGTTTCAGAGACAGAGCTTTGACTTCAACCTCGCCGGTAACAAGAGGAACAGCTGAAAATCCCGATATTTTCTTCCAAGCAAGGGAGGCGGCAAGCAGATTTTACGACCCCATAGCTGATGTCGTAGCCGATTACATGAAAGAAATTTCAAAAGAAACAGGACGACATTACGCACCTTTCAGCTATTTCGGTGCAGAAGATGCAGAAGAAATAATGATTGCAATGGGTTCTGTTA
>JAOZMN010000581.1 GCA_029934265.1 Bacteroidales bacterium | reverse complement strand
AGAAGATGAAAAAAACAACAATTATTTTAACGCACCTTCCGGCGGACCGCTTGTGCAACACGCCTTGCAAGTAATGCTTGATTTCTATAAAGACGGCAAAATTTCTTTGGAAAAAATCGTTGAAAAAATGTGCCATACGCCGGCAGAAATTTTTAAAGTCGAAAAACGAGGATACATAAGAGAGGGATATTTTGCAGATATTGCTCTTATTGACATCAATAATCCGATGAAAATTTTAAAAGAAAACATTTTGTATAAATGTAAATGGTCGCCTTTTGAAAATTATACATTTAATTCAAGAATTTCGCATACTTTTGTAAACGGAAATTTAGTGTATGAAAACGGAAAATTTACGGAAAATATTTTCGGGAAACGATTAACATTTCTCAATTCATAAAATAATTCGATACTTTTACGTAAGATTTTTGATGATAATACGGTTTTTATTTTCTATACATACGGTTTACTCCGTTAAACAGGTCGAAGACATTCATGAGTTCGGTATAAAAAGACCCTTAGGGTTTGATTTAACAAAATTCAATAAATCTAAATACTTGATTTACAGCTTTTTACTTAAAATCCTAAGGGTCTGATTGTGAAAAAATATACTTTTTAGACCGGACTCATTCATTCATTAACCAAATAAATTTATATTATGAAACTGAACTTTTTAACATTACCCGCATTTTTAATGCTGATTTTATTTTCGTGCAACACCGGAAACGACGAGCCGGAGACAACAAAAGAAGAAGTTATCGAAAAAACCGAAAATTCGGAAGCAGTCATTTCGGAAAACAAGTCCGAAACGGTATCGGGAAATTTCGAGCAAGTCGCCAATCCTGTAATGTACACAGCTTTGGTAAAATCGACACCGGACGAAGAAGTTCCGGAAGAATGGTTGGCAAACATGAATATCAAATCATTTTCCGACATAGTTTTTGAAGCAATTTATTCCGAAAAAGTAAAAGCATTTCGATACATGGATACAATTCCGATGACAATCGAAGAAGTAAAAGAATTTGAAAAAGAATATCCGAGAGACCGAATAGGTAAAGTATTTTTTAATGAAAATTGGTCAGTTGATAAAGATAATCTTTCAATAGAAAAAAAAGTAAATTCTTTTATGTTTGCTTATGAAAGAATCAGCGATGAAGGAGAAATTCAACAAGGATATAAATCCGGAGTTGTTGTTTATTTGAACAAAACAAAACCTGAATTACAATAATTTTTTAAATTTAAACCAAAATGAAAAAAATTAAATTTTACATCTTATCGGTAATTTTATTGTTTGTTGCTTGTAACAAAGGTGATGATGACGGAAAAAGTACAATTGGAGATAAAGATTTCAAACAAGAAATGAGAAATTTCGTACAAGAAATCAGTACATATTCAAAAGCAATAAATCCGAATTTTGCAATAATTCCGCAGAACGGAGCCGAACTCGTAAGCACTACCGGAGACGATACCGGTTCGCCGGAAACAAACTACATAAATGCCATAGACGGCATCGGACAGGAATCTTTATTTTACGGATACAGTGCAGACAACACGGCTACCCCGACAGATATGGTCGAATGGACAGGAAATTTCCTCGATATGGCAAAAAATAACGGAATCGTTAAAATAATGGTAACCGATTATTGCAAAGACACGCAAAAAAT
>JAOZMN010000580.1 GCA_029934265.1 Bacteroidales bacterium | reverse complement strand
CACTAATTTCAGGGAAAACAAATCTTGAAATTCGCAATAAAAACATAAACAAAATAAATGTTGTTTCGGCACAAGAAATGTACAAAGCAACTATTGATAATTTTTCGCAAGCAAATATTATTGTTTTTACCGCCGCCGTTGCCGATTACACTCCGACGGAAACTTTTAATTCCAAACTCAAAAAGCAAAAAGGCGATTTAACTTTGACGCTGAAAACAACCAAAGATAGTGCATTTGAAGTGGGGAAACTTAAAACAGAAAATCAATTTACTGTTGGCTTTGCTCTCGAAACAGATAATGAAATCCAAAATGCAAAAGATAAATTGAAACGTAAAAATTTCGATCTGATTGTTTTAAATTCATTAAACGACAAAGGTGCAGGATTTGAACACGATACAAATAAAATTTCAATTATCGACAAAGACAATAATATAAATAATTATAAGTTAAAAGATAAAAAAGATACAGCAAAAGATATTTTAGAAAAAATTAAAGAGTTTTGTGATTGTTGATTGTAGATTTAAAGTCGTTCCTCAATCATAAATCGTAAATTATAAATCAAAAGTTTTGCATCAAAAAAAAATATACATATTTATCCTGATTTTATTTGTTTTTACGAAAGTAAATTCGCAGGAATTACTTTGTAATGTTTCAGTTTCGCACCCAAAAGTAGGAGGAACTAACAACGAAGTTTTCAATTCTTTGCGAACAGATATTACTGAATTTATGAACAATACAATTTGGACTGACAATATCTTTGCAAACAACGAAAAAATAGAATGCAAAATTCAAATAAACATTGTCGATTATAACAATATAGACAAATTTAAAGGTACAATATCCGTACAATCCAGCCGAATAATTTACGACTCAAATTATAAATCCATTCTTTTTAATTATAAAGAAAAAGACCAACAATTTCAATTTGAATACGTCGAACAACAAGCATTAATTTTCAACGAAAATACACACAGCTCAAATTTAACCTCCGTTTTGGCTTTCTATGCTTATATAATTATCGGTTTGGATTATGATTCTTTCGGAATAATGTCCGGAGAGCCGTATTTTAAAAAAGCTAAAGAAATAGTAAACAATGCACAAAGTGCAAAAGAACAGGGCTGGAAACCTTATGAAGATTCCGATGAAAATAACAGATATTATCTTGCCGAAGGTTTACTTAACAAAAAAAACGGACCGATAAGACGATTTTCATACAGATACCACAGATTAGGATTAGACAGAATGACAGAAAAACCGGAAATCGCAAGAACCGAAATGACAAGTGCTTTTAAACTGTTGCAAAAGGCATTCAGAAACGACCGCAATTCCATGATAGTAAAAATGATAATGACAACCAAAAGTTCTGAATTTGTCAAAGTTTACAGCGAATCCCCTGACATAGAAAAAAAGAAAGTATATAATATATTGAAAGAAATAGACCCTGCTTCAAAAAAAATAGACGAAATGATGAAAAAACAGTAATAAAATAATTGACTATTTTTGATTGTAGATTTATGATTTTGCTTTCGCCTGATTAATTCAATTTGACAAATTAAGCGAAACCGTGACTTTGTAGATGCACACTAATCAAAACTTAAATATTTCAAAACTTAAATATTAAAAGTGTATTTTACAGACACCCACACACATCTTTATTCGGT
>JAOZMN010000177.1 GCA_029934265.1 Bacteroidales bacterium | reverse complement strand
GAGACTGGATAAGTTCGCCCAAAAAAAGTGGTTACGAATCCTTGCATACAACCGTTATAGGCTCAGAAAATAAGTGGGTTGAAGTGCAAATCAGGACAGAAAGAATGGACGAAATTGCCGAAAAAGGTTTTGCGGCACATTGGCGTTACAAGGACGGAGACAAAGGTGAAAGTTCCGAAAGACTTGCAAAAATGCGTGAAGCAATAGAAAATCAGGATTCGGATAATTTGCAGGAAAACGACCAAGATGCAAAAGCAGCTCTTTATTCCGATGAAATTTTTATCTTTACGCCCGAAGGCGACCTCAAAAAACTAAAACAAGGATATACGGTACTCGATTTTGCATTTCAAATTCATTCAAAAATAGGAATGACTTGTACCGGTGCAACTGTAAACGGAATTTTAAAACCGATTTCTTACGAACTTAAAAACGGAGAAACCGTAAAAATTCAGACTTCAAAAAGTGCTAAGCCGAAACAGGAATGGCTGAAAATCGGGAAAAGTAAAAAGACAATCAATAAAATAAAGCGTGCTTTAAAAGATATTTTTTATGAAAGCTCGAATGCAGGAAGAGAAATCATAAAACAAAAATTTGCACAACTGAAACTCGATTTTACCGATAAAAATATTGAAATTCTTAGAAAATATTTTGATTGTGATACTTCGGTAAAATTATATCAAAAATTCGGAGAAGGAAAATTAGATGTTCTGAAAATTAAAATCGCTTTCGATAAAAAAGAAGAAAAAACTTCAAGACAAGAAACGGATTTAAGAGAGGTACGAACTGTTGAAGCCACCGGAAATGAAGGAGATTTAATTATCGAAAACGGTATCAGCTCGCTCGATTATGATTTTGCAAAATGTTGTAATCCGAAATTCGGAGATAAAATATTTGGTTTCATAACCGTTACAAAAGGAACAAGAATACATAAAAAAAGCTGTCCGAATGCAAAAGACATGATTACACGCTATCCGTACAGAGTAATAAGTGCAGGCTGGAAACAAGCATCGAACGACCAAGAATTTATTGCAAATTTAATTGTTACCGGCAAAGACCAACTCGGAATAACTGTGTCTATTACTAAAATTATTTCGGAAGAATTTCGTTTAAATATAAAAGCCTTGTCAATTACCGAAGGAAAAGACGATAAATTTTACGGAACGCTTGTGGTACCGGTTAAAAATACAAAAGAATTAAGTCTTCTGATTACAAGACTTAAAAAAGTAAGAGATATTATTTCGGTAATCGAAAAAAAGCAATAATCATAAATTTATTTCATTAATTTTCAATAAATTAAAAAATAAATAAATTAAATTTGGATTTTAACAGTATATAATCAGACAAAATTCTTTCACAATTTCAAAACTTCAAAATTTAACCTCAATGAAACGATTATTTTTTTTAATTTTAATTTCAATTTTAACAAATTTCACTTTCGCACAAGACAGTGTAGATATTTACAGTGAAATAATTAATAATATGGTGCTTGTAAAGGGCGGGACTTTTGAAATGGGAAGTGCCTCCGGTGATACTGATGAGAAACCTGTTCACGTAGTAACTTTAAGTAGTTTTTATATCTCTAAATATGAAGTTACCGCAAAACAATGGTACGAAGTAATGGGGGATAAACCGTCTTATTTCAAAAATTGTGAGCAATGTCCTGTTGAAAGCGTATCGTGGAATGACATTCAAGAATTTATCAAGAAATTAAACGAAAAAACCGGTAAAAAATTCAGATTGCCGACCGAAGCCGAATGGGAATATGCCGCAAAAGGAGGCAAATATGAAGAAGATAATAAACTTTCCGGAAGTAAAAATATCGGATATGTTGCTTGGTTCAGAAACAATTCAGAAGGGAAACCTCAGAAAGTAGGAGAGAAGCAACCGAATATACTTGGTATTTATGACATGACCGGCAACGTTTGGGAATGGTGCAACGATAATTATAAAAGTGATTATTATTCAATTTCTCCAAAAGAAAATCCGCAGGGTCCGGAAAAAGGAGAAAAGAAAGTCTTGCGAGGAGGTTCGTGGAATAATTTTGCAAAACATTCGAGAGTTACTTACAGAATTACATTTATTCCGGCAAACGAAACTTATGATTACGGTTTCAGACTTTGCATGAGCAGTGAACAGTGAACAGTGAGCAGTGAGCAGTAAACAGTTATCAGTGAACAGTGAACAGTGAGCAGTAAACAGTTATCAGTGAACAGTGAACAGTGAGCAGTAAACAGTTATCAGTGAACAGTGAACAGTGAACAGTGAGCAGTAAACAGTTATTTATGTTAAAAGAAAATAGTTTAAAAGGAAAAACAATTATTATTACAGGAGGCGGTACAGGGCTTGGACGTTCGATGGCATTAAAATTGTCGGAACTTGGGGCAAACGTGATTATTACAAGTCGGAAATTTGATATTTTGGGAAAAACTGCGAAAGAAATATCCGAAAAAACATCAAATACGGTGCTTGCTGTTCAAACTGATGTGAGAAAGGCTTTTGAAAATGAAAAAGTTTTAGAAAAAGCGATAGAAAAATTCGGAAAAGTTGATGCTCTTATAAATAATGCCGCAGGTAATTTTATCAGTCCGACCGAAAAACTCAGCTATAAAGCATTCGATATTATCGTGGACATTGTACTTAAAGGAACTTATAATTTTACCTTGATGCTTGGAAAATATTGGATAAAAAATAAACTTCCGGGAAACGTGTTAAGTATCGTAACTACTTATGCTGAAACAGGTTCCGGATATGTTGTACCCTCTTCGATAAGTAAAGCAGGAGTTTTAAATCTCACTCGTTCGCTTGCCGGCGAATGGGGAAAATACAATATCCGCTTAAATGCAATCGCTCCCGGTCCGATACCCACAAAAGGTGCATGGGAACGTTTGTTGCCGTCTCCCGAATTAGAAAAACAATTCTTGAAAAATATACCGCTCGGAAGAGTCGGAAAGCATTCAGAACTTGCTGATTTAGCAAGTTATTTAATTTCCGATTATTCAGAATATATAACCGGTGAAGTCATAAAAATAGACGGCGGCGAATCGGTAAGTAATTCCGGCGAATTTAATATTTTGGATAGTATCAATTCGGAAGAATGGGAAAGTTTAGCAAAAATTGCAAGAGGGAAAAAATAAATTTATAAAAAAATTGCCGAAAAAATTAAAGTACACAAAAAAATTGCCGAAAAAATAAAAACAATGATTTATATTAGAATAGATGAAACAATTAAGAGTTCAGTATAAAAAGACCCTTAGGGTTTAATTTAACAAATTTAAATATCTTATTTACAGTTATTTACTTCAAACCCTAAGGGTCTAATTGCCGGAAGTTTCCTTTTTTATACCGGTCTCAATTAAGGAAAAAAAAAAATTATAAATGAGTTCGATATAAAAAGACCCTTAGGGTTTGATTTAACAAAATTTAACAAGTCTAAATGTTTAATTTACAGCTTGTTACTTAAAACCCTAAGGGTCTGATTTCGAGAAAATCTACTTTTTAGACTGAACTCATAAATGAATTTAATAAAAATAATATATCAAAAATTATATTTGACAATAATTAATTTTTAATTTTGCATCTTTAAAAATTAGGAACCGAATTTCATTTTAAATATAAATAAACTTAAAAAAATGAACGAAATTTTAAAAAGATTACAAATTGAAGATTTAAACTGCGGAGTTTACACCGGTGCAGAAAAAATCGATACCGCCGGAGTAATAACCGAATCTTACGCACCCGGAACAGGTGAGCTTATCGGCAAAGTCAAAAATGCCACAAACGATGATTATGAAATGGTTATCGCAAAAGCACAAACGGCTTTTAAAGAATGGCGAGGAGTACCTGCACCGCTCAGAGGCGAAGTTGTACGACAAATCGGAGAGGCTTTACGAGCATCGAAAGAAGATTTAGCTTATTTGGTAAGCATGGAAATGGGCAAAATTTATCAAGAAGGACTTGGCGAAGTACAAGAAATGATTGATATTTGCGATTTTGCAGTCGGACAGTCACGCCAATTATACGGCTATACAATGAAATCCGAAAGAAAAGACCACCGAATGTACGACCAATATCACCCTTTGGGAATAGTCGGCGTAGTATCTGCTTTTAACTTTCCGGTAGCCGTATGGGCTTGGAACACAATGCTTGCCGCTATTGCCGGTGATGTAGTTATCTGGAAACCGAGTTCAAAAACTCCACTTACAGCAATCGCAACACACAATATTATAGCTGATGTTTTGAAGAAAAATAATGTTCCGGAAGGAGTATTTAATTTGATGATAGCAAAATCTTCTGTATTAGGAGATAATTTTGCGGCAGACAAAAGAATACCTTTATTTTCGATAACCGGCTCAACTGCCGTAGGTAAACGACTTGGCGGAATTATCGGTAAACGACTCGGACGTGCGATTTTGGAACTTGGCGGAAACAACGCAATTATTATTTCGGATACTGCAAACTTGGAAATGGCAATTAAAGCCGTAGTTTTCGGAGCAGTAGGTACAGCAGGACAAAGATGTACTTCTACTCGTCGTGTTATTATTCACGAAAAAGTTTATGATGAAGTTCTCGATAAATTAAAAATGGCATACAGCAGTGTTTCCGAAAAAATCGGTTGCCCGTTGGACGAAAACACTTTGGTAGGACCGCTTATTGATAACAGTTCGGTCGAAGCATATAAATATGCAATTAATAAACTTCAAGAAGAGGGCGGAAAAATTCTTTTTGGAGGAAATGCTTTAACAGGAGAAAAATATGCGTCGGGTAACTTTGTAGAACCGACTATTGCAGAGGCGAAAAATGAATTTGAAATCGTTCAGGAAGAAACATTTGCACCAATTTTATATCTTCTTAAATACAGTACTTTCGACGAAGCAATGGAAATTCATAACGGAGTACCACAAGGACTTTCATCTGCAATTTTCACTGAAAGTATGCGAGAAGCTGAAAAATTCCTTTCCGAAAAAGGTTCTGATTGCGGTATCGCAAATGTAAATATCGGAACTTCCGGAGCTGAAATCGGCGGAGCATTCGGTGGTGAAAAAGATACCGGAGGAGGAAGAGAATCCGGCTCGGATTCTTGGAAACAATATATGAGAAGACAAACAAATACTATAAACTACGGTACCGAACTTCCTCTTGCACAAGGAATTAAATTCGGTTTCTAAACAAATAACAATTTACAATGAACAAATAACAATAAATGCTTTACTTTGTTATTTGTTCATTGTTATTTGTAAATTGTTCATTGTTTCTCCACTGACCATGCTTGCGGTTTATCGGCAAACCATTTTTTGGCGGAAGACCATACATTTACAAAAAAATCTGTTTTTCTGTATTTATCTAAAAAAACTTCGCTTTCCCAATGACTGTAAGTGAAGAATATATTTGGATTATTTGTGTCTCTAAGAATTTCAAGATGTAAACAACCTTCATGTTTAAGTATATCATCTTTTATATTAAGAGAAAATTTTTTAAAATCTTCAGTAAATTCTCTTTTAAAAGTCAATTTAACAATTCTAATTATCATAAAAAGTAATTTTAACAGGTACATTTTTTCTTATACTGTAAAGTTCGGAAATACCTTGTCCTACAATAGCAATTTCAAGTAAAGAAAAAGAATTAAATCTTGCAATTAGTTCTCTGTCCGGAGTTTCCGCATACGCATAACCGATATTGATTTTAGTAATATCACGTCCGACACCGGGAACACGAAGTTTGAATTTTCTGCCTTTTCCTACTCTATCGAATAATTCTTTACTTATGTCCAATATAACATTTCCGTAAGTATCTATGTATATTACTCTTCCGATAATAAACGACTCATTATATCTTGGTACAAAATCTATAAATTTCTTATAATCCGAAACTTCTTTACAAATATTTACAAATTCGCTTTTCTTGATAATTTTGGAAGCAATATGCGAAAATCCTACCCACGCCGGAGAAAAATCAACATATTTATAAAGTTCTTCCGGACTGAAAACCTTATCTATTTTTTCATCCATGGCAAGTGGTACAATACCGTTATCGGCACAAATAAAATAATGTCCGCCGGAAATATAGATTAGATGTTTTTGATTTACGGTATGCTCGCTGTTTATTCCTATAATATGAATAGTACCTTTCGGAAAATATTTATAACTGTTGCGAAGTACAAAAGTAGGTTCAAACAAATCGGTAAACGAAAAACCGTGAGCCAAGTCCACAACCGCAACTTCCGGACAGGTATTATAAAACTGTCCTTTAATTCTGCCGATGAAAAAATCATCGGTTTTTCTGTCGGTCATTAAACTTATT
>JAOZMN010000176.1 GCA_029934265.1 Bacteroidales bacterium | reverse complement strand
GCAGAATATGATTATGATTGGATATTAATAGAACTTCTCGACCAAATGGTGCGAACAACAAGCGGAGGCCTAATGGCAGAATATTTAAGCAATGAAAACATAAAAAATAAAGAATATATTTATAAACGAATAGGAGAGGACGGGAAAAAAATTATTGGGTATTTTGAAGAAAACAGAAAAAAACAAGCAAAAATTCAAATTCCGAAAAAAAACAAAGCTACTCCGAAAATAAAATATATTTTCAAAAAAAGTTTTTGGAAACATAAAATTTTAAAATACTTACTAAAAGATAAATTTCAATACTTATCTTTGTCAGAGTTTAGAAGCAAAGGAGAAGTACACCAATGGATGTACGACAGTTATTCTTTACAAAATCTTTTAAAAAATACCGGTTTTACGAAAATTATACAACAAACTGCAAATCAAAGTAACATTCCCCATTGGAATGAATACGAACTTGACGTAAAAAACAACAAAACAATAAAACCCGATTCTTTTTTCACCGAAGCCGTAAAATAAACCCACTACTAATAAATACATTAGAAAGAAGCGATGTTACAAATTATAAACAGATGAAAAAAATCAACTATACAGCGATTATACCATATAAAATCAAAGATATTATAGTTTTAATTATGGAAAATGAAAATTATCTTTTTATAGATGCCATGAATTATTTATATAATTCTGAATTATACAAATATTTAAGCAAGGAAGAAACCAAGTTTTGGCATTTTAGTTCATATAAATTATTTGATTTATTAAAAGAGGAAAAACAAAATGTTTTTTTTCAAATTCCTGATTTTGTATAACTATGAAAAAACTTAGTCCCGAACAAGAATTTATAATATTTTGTGTGGAAAATTATAAAATAAAAAAAAAAATTAGCGGAATAGATGTAATAAATAACTTTAAAAAATATAATGTTTTTGAATTTTTAGAAGATTCTTTTGATATACTGCATTCACAAAGTATGAATTATATTATTGATGAGATAAACGAATTTATAAATAAGCAAAAATGAAATTATTTCATGGAAGCACAATAATTGTTAATAATCCTATTATTCTAAAAACACAAAGATTATTAGATTTCGGTAAAGGATTTTATGCAACAAGCAATCAAAACCAAGCTGAAAGGTGGGCAATAATTAAAAAGAACAGGTTGCAGGGGAAAGCTAAATCTATTGTTACAATATATCAAATATCCGAAAATTTATTTTTTAATACAAACTATAAAATAAAAAAATTTCAAGAGCCAAATGAAGAATGGCTCGATTTTGTTTTTGAAAATCGCAAAATAAATAAACCTCATAATTATGATATTGTAATCGGACCTGTTGCAAATGATACTCTTTATGCTACATTATCATTATATGAAGCAAATATACTAACAAAAGAAGAAACAATAAAAAGATTAAAAATTCATAAATTATATGACCAAATTTCTTTTCACAATTCAAAAGTTTTAAGAGATTTCCATTTTTTTGATAGTTACGAAATTTAATCTTAAAAGTAATATATGTACTACTTCGCAACACTTTTCGATAAAAATTATCTTACACGAGGATTAGCTTTGTACAGTTCAATGCAAGAGCATATTAATGACTTTGCATTGTATGTTCTTGCTTTAGACAATGAAGTTTTCAAATATATTGAAAATAAAAAAAACAATAATTTAAAAGTTATAAAACTATCGGATATTGAAAACAAATATCCTGAACTTACAGAAGCAAAAAATAACAGAAGCATTGTAGAATATTATTTTACTTTAAGTCCGATTTTACCTTTGTATATACTCGAAACTTATTCCGATATTGATTTTATAACGACACTTGATGCCGACATTTTCTTTTTCAGTAGTCCGAAACCAATTTTCGATAAGTTTAAAAATTACTCAATTCTAATTACAAAACATGATTTTGCGGAAAATATAAGTTGGAAAATACAATACGGAAAATATAATGTAAGTTTTCAATCATTTCGACGAAATGATGAAGGCTTTAAATGTTTAAACACATGGAAAAAACAATGTGTTAATCGGTGTTGCGATGTATTGGAAGGCAATAAATTTGCCGACCAAAAATATCTTGACAATTGGGCATATGAATATTCAAAAGTTTTGGAAATTGCAGGAGAAGGTACTGGAGTCGCTCCTTGGAATATAGCAAAATATAAAATAATTCGTAAAAATAAAAATATTTATTGTAATAATAGTAAGTTAATATTCTATCATTTTCACGGATTAAGGTACATAACACGTAAATTAGTTAAACTAGGTCTCAATTCGTACAAAGTAAAAACAAACTCAAAAATAAATAATTATATTTATTTAAAATACATAAAAAAAATATCATCTCTCAATCAAAAAATAAAATTTAACGATAAAAATATTCAACGTTTTAACTTAACGTATTCCAAAAAAGAATTAATAGATTTATTAATATTCGGAAATAATACTTTTTTTAATTTTTTAAATTTAAGATTAATAAACATACATTTATTGCCGATTTTTAAATTTTTAAAATATACTGTATTTTTACCTTTTTGGATAATAAAAAAAATCTTCAACAAGCAATGGCACATATAATAGACCTACAAACACATACCGATAAACGAGGAAATCTTACCGTAATTGAAAAGATTTTACCATTCGATATAAAACGTATTTTTTATATCTACGGAGTCGATAATTCAGAAAGAGGCGGACACAGACATCATAAAACAAAACAAGCGGCAATTTGCATACAAGGAAGCTGTATAATTTCAAACAACAACGGTAAAGAAAAACAAGAATTTATACTCAATAAACCAAGTAAATGTTTAATCTTGCAACCGGAAGACTACCACTCAATGTATAATTTTACAAAAGATGCAATTCTTATGGTTCTTGCATCTGAATACTACAATTACAGCGATTATATTTTTGAAAATTATGCAAAATAATTACCCCAAAATATCAATAATCACCCCCTCGTACAATCAAGGACAATTTATTGAAGAAACAATATTATCTGTTATTGGGCAAGGATACCCTAATCTTGAATATATTATTATTGATGGAGGAAGTACTGACAATACCGTAGAAATAATAAAAAAGCACGAACAACATATAACTTACTGGATTAGTGAAAAAGATAAGGGACAAAGCGATGCCATTAACAAAGGATTTAAAAGAGCAACAGGGGACGTATTAGCATGGCTTAACTCTGACGATTATTATATGCCGGGGGTATTAAATGCAGTAGCTTTACTTACAGATATTAATAAAACTCAATTAGTATATGGTAATTCTTTCCACTTTTATGAAGGTAAGAGTAAATCATGGGGGTCTGATGTCATTAAATATAATAAAGAAAAAGATATAAGAATTGCTCATAATGTAGTACAACCATCTACATTTTGGACAAGAAAAACGTGGGAGACGGTAGGTGAATTAGATACAGACCTACACTTTGTTTTTGACTGGGAATGGTTCGCAAGAACTAAAAAATACAATATTGAATACATAGGTACTCAAAAATACTTATCAGCCTTTCGTTTTCATGGCAATAACAAAACAACAACAGGGAAAGAAAAAAGAACAAAAGAAATACTTGATGTTTACAAAAGGCATAAAGGAGAGGTTTTTGCAAAATATGTTGCGAAAATAGTTGAAGAATATAATAACATATGGTTAACTAAATGGTATATTAACAGATATAAGCTAAATCGATTTGAAGATAAGATTATAAAACTAAAATACTCTAAACTTACTAAACAATATGGTTATAAAGTTTTTATTAATGTAATGGAGATGTTTTAACCTGTATTGCAATAGGAGGTTTATGAATTATGCAATACCCCAAAAAAAACTTTTTTTTCTTTTAGAAAGAATACATTTTTTTAGGAGTGCTAAATGTAAATATTTCTTAATCCTAAAAACATAAATTGTTAATTATAACACACTTAACAGTTCTATGTATAAAGAAGATTAAAGCTTCCTGTTTAAAAGAAATTTTTAAATTTTATTATTTTTAATGACAAAAAAACTCCCTAAAATATCAATAATCACCCCCTCTTACAATCAAGGACAATTCATTGAAGAAACAATATTATCTGTTATAAATCAAAACTATCCAAACCTTGAATATATAATTATAGACGGAGGAAGTACAGATAATTCCGTAGAAATAATAAAAAAATATCAACACAAACTAACTTATTGGGTAAGCGAGCCGGACAAAGGACAGACTCACGCAATAAATAAAGGTATAAAAAAAGCAACAGGAGAAATAATAACATGGCTCAATAGCGATGACTATTATCAACCCGAAATTTTACATTATGTTGCCCGAAAATATACAGATAAAAAATGGAGTTTTTTTTTTCAGGGAGCTGCACGCAGTATAGACAATAAAGGCAAAGAATTGAAAATTATTTTCCCGATAGTTTTTACAGAAAAAATAAAAACACCTTTTAAAGTTCGTATGCCTCAACCTGCATCTTTTTTTACAATAGAACTTTACAAAAAATTCGGAACTTTCGATGAAGACTTACACTATGCAATGGATATGGATTTTTGGCTGTTTATTGCTTATTCCAATATCCCGATGTACAAAACCGATAAAATAATCACAAATTTCAGAATACACGAAGACGCAAAAAGTCAAGCAGGAAATTTGCCTTTTATACTTGATATTATCAATAAATATGAAAAAATATTAAACCAAAATTCAAACCTAAAACTGAACGCAAAAGACTATAAAAAAATACTTGCTTTACATTACAATGAACTTATCGAAGATTATTACAAATATTCCGGAAAACAATTTAAGTATATATATAAAATGTTTTTTTTGAACCCGACAAAAGCAATTAAATTATTCATAATTCATTTTTTTACATTTATCAAGTATAAAACCGGAAATATCATTAAAAAATATTGACCTGAAATTCAAAACCTTTTTTCAAGCAAGATTATTAAAGTATACTTAAAACTTTCCACACAATATATTTTTTTTTGACTATACTAAAAACTTTTTGCATCTTTGCAGTTGTATTAGAAAAAAGAATTTATGATAAAATATATTGCAAGAAAGAATTATATTAAAAAAATAAAAGCCTATATCAACAAAGATATTATAAAAGTTATTGTAGGGCAACGACGTGTAGGAAAGAGTTATTTTTTACATCAAATAATAGACGAAATATTAAAAATAAACAATGATGTAAATATTATTTATATCAATAAAGAACTATATGAATTTAAGAATATTATAGATTATATTGATTTAATGGAATATGTAAAAAACAATTATATTCCATCAAAAAAAACAGCACTGTTTATTGACGAAATACAAGACATTAATGATTTTGAAAAAGCTTTACGAAGTTTGCAAGCAGAAGGAAAATATGATATATACTGCTCAGGAAGTAATGCAAACCTGCTTTCGGGCGAACTTGCTACATTTTTAAGTGGCAGATATATCGAATTTAAAATCTATCCTTTAAGTTATCCTGAATTTTTAGAATTTCAAAATTTAGAAAATTCAGATGAAAGTTTTAACAAGTACTTAAAATTTGGAGGATTACCATATCTTAAAAATTTAGAATTACAAGAAGAGGTTGTTTTTGATTATTTAAAGAATATATACAAAACAATTTTATTAAAAGATGTTGTAACAAGAAACAGGATAAGAAATGTAGCATTTCTTCAAAATTTAAGCGAGTATATTGCCGAAAATACAGGAAATTTAATATCTGCAAAGAAAATAAGTGATTTCCTGAAATCTCAAAAAATAAATATCTCACATAATATTGTTTTAAATTATTTAATTTTTTTATCAAATGCCTTTTTAATAAATAGAGTAAAACGTTCGGAAATAGGCGGAAAAAAGATATTTGAAACAGGAGAGAAATTTTATTTTAGTGATATAGGACTAAGAAATTCAATTATAGGTTTTCGTTTACAAGATATTGCCAAAATTTACGAAAACATTGTTTACAATCATCTTGCAATGCTTGGCTATGAAATAACAATAGGAAAACTTAAAAATAAAGAAATAGATTTTATTTGTAAAAAAAACAACGAAAAGATATACGTACAGGTAACTTATATTTTATCCGACCAAAAAGTAATAGACCGTGAATTTGGAAATTTATTGGAAATTAAAGATAATTTTCCTAAAATTGTATTATCTTCCGACAAGTTTAAAGTTCAAAGTTATCAAGGTATTAAACACATAAATATCAGAGATTTTTTATTTGCAGAGCAAATAATTAAAAATTAATCACATATGAGTTCGGTATAAAAAGACCTTTAGGGTTTGATTTAACAAAACTTAAAAAATCGT
>JAOZMN010000579.1 GCA_029934265.1 Bacteroidales bacterium | reverse complement strand
CGATAAACGCATAGCCCATATATCCGTAAACACCGAAATATAAACTCAGACTTTCCGACCTTGTAAGAAATTGTTTGTATTTTGGTCCTAAAAGTGCCTGACCGTTATGAGTTATAAGTTTACTGTCTTTGGAAATTCTATAACCTCTGCTTGTTCCTTCAAGATTTGTTTGAAGATACAGCCAGTTGCTTGCCAAACTGTGTTCAACTCCTAAGCCTGCAATATATCCCCATAAAGCATCGCCGTTTTCAGTCGTTTTATCGCCGATTTGAGTTGTCATATTTGACATATTTCCACCCATAAATAAGCCAACATTCTGGCTGTAACCGGTTGTAAGATATGCTACTGAAAGAATTGCAACAATCAAAGTAATTTTTTTCATTTTCAAATTAAATTTTAAATTATTAATAAATTAAGGTCTCTGACCTTTTAAATGTTGCTTATGCACTCGTGAAAAATTTTTATTAGTTTGGAATGAAAGACTCTTAGGGTTTGATTTAATAAACCTAAGTGCTTGATTTTTAGCTTGTTATCAAAAGACTTAATGGTCTGCTTGTAAGAAAATACACTTTTTATACCGAACTCGTTTATAATTAGAAAGTTATCAATAAGCAAATGTAAAAAAAGTATTTATGAGTTCGGTATAAAAAGACCCTTAGGGTTTGATTTAACAAAATTTAGTAAATCTAAATGGTTGATTTATATCCTTTTAGTTGAAACCCTAATGGTTTGATTGTGAAAAAATATACTTTTTGGACTGAACTCATTTATAGGGAACAAATATATTAAATTTAGAATAATAACAAAGGTATTTTTGGTATTTTTTACTTATTATCTATTTTTGGGAAAATTTTTTAATGAACAAATTACAATGAATAATGAATATTGAAGAAATAAAAAATAAAATAATATCCGGAGAATTTATCAGCGAAAAAGAAGCTGTTGAGCTTTCCGAAATTTCGGACAAAGAAGCTCTTTATCAGCTTGCCGACAAAATCAGGAAGAAATATAAAGGTAATCATTTTGATATGTGTACGATTACCAATGCAAAATCCGGTGATTGTACGGAAGACTGTAAATGGTGTGCCCAGTCGTCGCATTATACTACCGGTGTTGATACTTACGAAACTATCGACAAAAAAGAAGCCGTAGAACAAGCCGCCATAAATCGTGCTTACGGTGTTAGTCGTTATTCTCTTGTAACAAGCGGAAGGTCTGTTTCTAAAAAGAATTTAAAAGAATTTTGCGGTATATATGATGAAATAAAAAAAAATAACAATATTTCTTTGTGTGCTTCTATGGGCTTGGTGAGTAAAGAAAAATTGCAAATGCTTAAAGATGCCGGAATCGAGCATTATCATTGTAATTTGGAAAGTTCACCGGAATTTTACAAAAAGATGGTAACAACTCACAGTTATCAAGAAAAAATCAATACGATAAAAAGTGCTCAATCTTTGGGACTGAAAGTTTGTTCCGGCGGAATTATCGGTATGGGCGAAAAAATGATTGACAGAATAAATTTGGCTTTCGAGTTGAGAAAATTAAATGTAAATTCTATTCCGATAAATATACTGAACCCTGTTGAAGGTACGCCTCTCGAAGAAATAAAACCACTTACGAACGAAGAAGTTTTAACAACAATTGCACTTTTCAGATTGATAAATCCAAAAGCGGA
>JAOZMN010000578.1 GCA_029934265.1 Bacteroidales bacterium | reverse complement strand
CCAATACTTATAAATCCTTTTGTATGAAGTTCGTTTTGCGGAATATTATTTTCGTACAAATATTTCTCTACTTTCGGAAGCGACCAATCTTTGAGCGGATTAAATTTTACGGTTTCAAAATTATCATCTTTTGTAAAGAAATCCAAATCTGTTCTTGCGTCGGATTGTTCGGCACGCAAACCGGTTATCCACAAGTCGATATTTTTTAAAGCTCTGCCAAGCGGAAAAACTTTACGAATATTGCAACATTCCTTTCTGTTTTCAACAGATTCGTAAAAGCTTGAAGTTCCTTTTTCTGTTAATAATTCTTGTAATTCTTCTGTGTCCGGAGTGTAAACTTTAATTTTTTTTTCGTATTTTTCTAATGTTTTATTCCATACCTTATATGTTTCCGGGAATATACGACCGGTATCTAAAGTAAAGATTTCGATATTTATGTTATTTTTGA
Organism: Bacteroidales bacterium; assembly: GCA_029934265.1. Taxonomy (GTDB): domain Bacteria; phylum Bacteroidota; class Bacteroidia; order Bacteroidales; family JAADGE01; genus JAOZMN01. The sequence continues at coordinate 1,230 of JAOZMN010000578.1, read as the reverse complement.
AAATAATATCTGTAATTACTTGGTCTTCTTGCCCGAAACTTGTAGAAAATGCTACTTTTCCTGCAAATTTGTCAGCAAGATATTCAAGTTTTTCTTTTATTGATTTATTTTCGGTTTCTTTTGTTAAAATTTTTATCATATAATTTAAAGATTTAGAGATTGCTCATTGTAAATTGTTCATTATTTAACCCTGTTCCATGACAATGTTTTAAGCATCCAATCCGGAAGCGGTTTTAACGGATTTCGTTTTTTCAGGTCGAGATACCAGCCTATCTTTTTGAGTATCGGCAGTTTATGTGTTTCTACAAATTCGATTAAAGTTCCGTCCGGATCTTCTATATAAGTAAAGTGTCCTGCCGCTTCTCCCATACCGAAAATCTTACCGCCTTTTTTGTAAATATCCGGATTGCTGTCTACAGTAAAAGGGTGTCCGAGTTTCTCGCAATGATTTTTAATATCGCCCATATTGCTAACATCGAAACATATTTGAATATATCCTAAATCGCCCCAGAGTCTGTTTTCATAAATCTTTTGTGGCTGAATATCATGAATTTTAATTAGCTCAATTTTACTTTCGCCCAGTAAATTACTGAAAGGGCCTTTTCGTTTTTTGCTGTGTCCCAACAAAACTCTTGTGTATTTTGCATCAGAGCGAGGCAAGCCTTTAAAATCTTCAAATACGGCTGTCTCTTCATAAACAACTGTGTCGTAACCAAGCAAATCGGAATAAAATTTCTTTGATTTTTCGATGTTACTTACACCAATAATTGCACCATAAATTCCGCCGGTTAAACTTTCGGTATCTTTAAAAACTTTATTGTCCGGTACTATTTGAAAAATATTTCCGTAAGAGTCTTGAACAAAAAAATGCTCGTTCCCGATAGGGTCTGTTTGCAATTCACTTAAAAGTTTTTCACCTTTATTTTTTAAAGATAAATAACTTGCCGCAACATTTTTACTCTTAATTTTTGCAATATAAATTCCCAAATCTCCTGTTTGGACTTGAAAATCGGCAGCTTTGGGTGTTCTCGACAGATATTGCCAAATTTCCAGACCGCCTCCTCCTTGTATATTTACAGCAATTATTGCGTGTCGTTCTTGCGGTTTATTCCCTGTATATTTCAGCATAAGTTCGGCAGTTCCGGGAGCATCGACTACCGGAATATCAAAACCAAAATTTTTGCGATAATAATTCCATGCTTCTTTTACATCGGGAACTCCGATTCCTAA
>JAOZMN010000175.1 GCA_029934265.1 Bacteroidales bacterium | reverse complement strand
TATTATTTTTTAATGGTAAACTGGATCTGTATTCACACAAATTCCAGTAGAACCAAAATTCTTAATGAATATCATACTGCATTTTTAGATTTCAGTCAAATAATGGAAGAAGAAAGAACAGGGAAACAGCAAAGTTTATTTAACAAAGAATAATGTTCGGATTAAAAGATGTACATATTAATTCAATTCAGTCTGTATTTAAAAAAAACAGCAAGATTCTTAAAGTGTTATTGTATGGTTCTCGTGCAAAATCAAGTTATAAAAACGGCTCCGATATAGACCTTACATTAATAGGTTCCGAATTAGATTTAAGTACTCTTTTGAAAATTGAAAATGAACTTGATGACTTGCTTTTACCGTATAAAATAGACTTATCCGTATTTCATAAAATAGAAAATCCGGATTTAATAAAACATATTAAATTAAACGGCATAGTCTTTTACAAAAAAAAGTAAAAATATTGTAATTTTTTTTAAATTTAACATAAAAACATAATACTATGAAAATATCAAAAAAAACAATCGCCAATAAAGAAAATACTTTAATTTTCTTAACAGATAAAAATTATGATTTTTCTAAAATCGGTTTATCCGGACAAGAAATATCATATATAAATAAAAGTATCGAGAATAAATCTAAACTTATTGAAATTAATCAATACGACAGATTTGTATATATTTCTATTATTGAAGGAAAAGGCGAGAAATATCAAAAAATCGAAAAATCGAGGGTTGCCGGAAGTAAAATACAAGCAAAAATAAATCCGAATAAAATTGAAAAAGTAGAAATAGATTGTTCCGAAGGATATTCAGAAAACGCACTCGCACTTGCCGAAGGACTTGCTCTGAAAAACTATAAATTTGTCAAGTATTTTGAAGATATTAAAGAAAAAACTCCTTCATTAAAAGAAATTTCGATAATTTCTAAAGATATTATTGAAAATGATATTATCGAACTTCAAAACATAATTGAAGGAGTATATCTGAGTAGAGATTTGGCAAACGAACCGTTCTCCGGATTAAATTCTGTTGATTTGGCGAGAGAAATAATACAAGCCGGTAAAAAATCCGGATTTTCCGTTGAAACATTAGACAAAAAGCAAATTCAAGCTCTTAAAATGGGCGGAATACTTGCCGTAAACAAAGGAAGTGCTACACCTCCCACTTTCAATATCATGGAGTGGAAACCCAAAAATGCCAAAAATAAGAAACCTATAGTATTTGTAGGGAAAGGATTAGTTTTCGATGCCGGAGGTTTAAGTATCAAGCCCACAGCCGGCTCTATGGATTTAATGAAAATGGATATGCACGGAGCCGCTTCCGTTATCGGAGCAATGTATTCCATCGCAAAAACCAAACTTCCGATTAACGTAATTACATTAGTGCCCTCTACCGATAATCTTGTCGATGCAAATTCGTATGCTCCCGGCGATGTAATTAAGATGCACAGCGGATTGACAGTTGAGGTTCTCAATACTGATGCCGAAGGGCGTTTAATTTTGGCAGACGCATTGAGTTATGCAAAAAAATACAAACCGGAATTAGTAATTGATGCCGCTACACTTACCGGTGCGGCCGCCCATGCTATTGGTGATGACGGAATTGTGGCAATGGGGAAAACAGATAAAAAATATTTCGATAAAATAAAAGAAAGCGGAAAAAATGTTTACGAACGTATTGTCGAATTTCCGATGTGGGAAGAATACGGAGAAATGATAAAATCCGACATTGCCGACATGAAAAATATAGGCGGGAAAGTTGCCGGAGCAATAACTGCCGGTAAATTTCTGGAAAGATACACAGATTACAACTGGATACATCTTGACATCGCCGGTCCCGCAATTCTCGACTCAAACAAAGATTACAGAACAAAAGGAGCAAGCGGAACGGCAGTCAGACTTCTGTTTAATTTCATAAAAGAATTTTCAAATTAAGGTCTTCGACCTATTTAATGAAGCAGATTAAAGAGTATAATTTATTGATATTTAGAATAGTACAATATTACAAATACGGAAAAACTTTAGTAAAACTACTTAATTTATTTTTAAATTTTAAAATATAAATGAAACTCGAGAACAAAATAAAAATAGGAATAACACATGGCGACATTAACGGTATAGGTTATGAAGTGATAATCAAGACATTAATGGATAATAGGATAAGCGAACTTTGTACACCGATAATTTACGGTTCGCCGAAATTTGCTGCATATCATCGGAAAGCGATTGATATTCAGAATTTCAATGTAAATCAAATTAAATCCGTAGAGCAAGCAAATATAAAGCGACCTAATATTATAGATTGCTGTGCTGATAATGTCAGAATTGAACTTGGGAAAGCAACAAAATCAGCAGGGAAAGCTGCTTTCGATGCACTCGAAAAAGCAACAGCCGACCTGAAAGAGGGCAAAATAGATGCAATAGTTACAGCACCTATCAACAAAGAAAGTATTCAATCCGAAGACTTTAATTTTCCCGGACATACGGAATATCTTGCAAAAAAATTCGATACCGAAGATGTCTTGATGCTTATGATTGGAGAAAATATCAGAGTCGCCGTAGTTACCGGACATATTCCTGTTAAAGATATTTCAACAGAACTTACCGAAGAAAAAATATTGAAAAAGATAGAAATATTGCACAATACGCTTAAAAACGACTTCGGAATACAAAGACCTAAAATTGCAATTCTTGGATTAAATCCGCATTCCGGCGACAACGGACTTATTGGGAAAGAAGAGGAAGAAATAATAATTCCGGCAATTAATAAAGCAAAAGAAAAAGGTATTATTGCCGTAGGACCTTATCCGAGTGACGGATTTTTCGGTTCCGGTTCATATACCAAATTTGATGCAATATTGGCAATGTATCACGATCAAGGATTAATCCCTTTTAAAACACTGAATTTTACCGGAGGAGTCAATTATACCGCAGGTTTACCGATTATCAGAACATCTCCTGCACACGGAACTGCATTTGAAATTGCAGGACAAGGAAAGGCTTCTTGCGACTCGTTCAGAGAGGCATTGTTTTTAACTATCGACGTATTTAAAAACAGAAAAATGTTAAAAGAAATCACGGCAAATCCATTATAAATAAGTCCTGAGTAAAACAGACCCTGATGGTTTAATTTAACAAAAAACAACAAGTTTAAATGTTTTATTTACAGTTGTTTACTTCAAACCTTCATGGTCTGTTTGTCGAAAAACACCCTTTTTACTAATAAAAATATCAATAATTTATCAAGTGCAAGAATTTATTAAGAACATTATACCCCGAACAACTTTTGAAATTATTTTTTTGATATTTATATTTTTTACCTTTGTTCAATTATTATATTATTTGTTTTTTTATTCAAGATTTTTTTTTCTGAAAAAAAATAAAACAAAAGAACAAGAACAACAAGGCGTATCGGTAGTTATTTGTGCTAAAAATGAAGAAGAAAATTTAGAGAAATATTTAAGAAATTTTTTAAATCAAAACTATAAAAATTTTGAAGTTGTTGTAGTTAATGATTGTTCTACGGACAATTCATTAAGAATATTATATCAAATACAAAAGGAATATTCCAATTTGTACGTTACCAATATTGAGATTGACAATAAGTTTTCGCATGGTAAAAAATTGGCTCAAACTGTCGGAATTAAAGCGGCAAAAAATGATATTATTTTATTTTCAGATGCCGATTGTTATCCTGTTTCGGACAGGTGGATAAGTTCCGTAGTCCGAAATTTCAGCGAAAAAACGGAATTTCTACTCGGATACGGTGCTTACAAAAAAAATAAAGGTTTTTTGAATAAAATAATCCGATATGACACCTTATTTATTACAATGCAATATTTAAGTTTCGCAAAAGCCGGTTTTCCTTATATGGGAGTCGGCAGAAATTTGGCATATCGAAAATCCACTTGGAAAAAAAACAGAGGTTTTGCAACTCATACACACATACTTTCGGGCGACGACGATCTTTTTGTAAATAAAAATGCAAATCGAAAAAATACAAAAATAGAAGTTTCATCGGAAAGCATAACGGAGTCGGAACCCGGAAAAACGTATAAAAAATTTATAAGACAAAAAAAAAGACATCTTACAACAGGAAAATACTACAAATTTAAACATAAAATATTGCTTGGAGCCGAAATAATAAGCAGAGTATTATTTTATATAAGTTTTATAATTTTAATATCTTTTTTTAAATTTCCGGAATATGTTGCAGGAATTTTTCTGATAAGATTATTGATACAACTTCTTATTATCGGTAAAACATCAAAAATATTGAACGAAAAAAATATTTTTCTTTTAAGTCCGATTCTCGATATTTTTATGTTATTTGTCGGAATATCAGTTTATTTCTCAAATTTATTATTGAAGAAAAAAATAATATGGAGATAGAAACTAATTTTTCGGACAAGGCAAAACGTGATAATATTCTCATTTCCAAAGCGAAACGAGGTAATGGACAAGCCTATGCCGAATTATTGGGATATTATAAAGATGCACTTTATTTTACTATGTTCAAAATGGTAAATAACAAAAGTGATGCCGATGACTTGACTATCGAAGCATTTGCTAAAGCATTCAGCAGTTTGAACAGCTATTCCGAAACATTTGCATTCAGCACTTGGCTTTTCAGAATTGCCACAAATAATTGTATAGATTTTCTTCGCCGAAAGCGAAATACGATAAAAGGGATTTCTATTGACGATGATAACATAAAAAACGGTATGTCGCCGGCGATGTTCGTAAGAGCAGCTTCACCGAGTCCGGAAGAACACCTTATTACAAAGCAAAAAGAAGATATTTTAAAAAAAATAATTTCAAAATTGCCTCCGGATTACAGGAGGGTCGTACTTCTCAGATATTACGATGAATTAAGTTATAACGAAATAGCCGAAAAATTGGAAATCCCGCTTGGAACCGTAAAAGCAAGAATACATCGCTCAAGAGAATTACTTTTTACGATACTCAAAAATAAAGAAGGAATAAAACCTCATTAAATTGTATTAGTAAGAGGTTCACTCCAAGTGAAGCTCTTACTGTCCAACTTTACGTAGGTAGCCAAAATATAAAATTTTCATGAAACATATCTTAAAATGACAGATAATATCGAAATAGAAAAATATTTCCCTGAAATATCGCCTGAAAGCATATTAAAATTTAACTTGTTCGGAACTTTGCTTGCGGAATGGAACTCCAAAATAAATGTAATTTCACGCAAAGATATTGACAATTTTTTATTTAATCACATAATACATTCTCTGTCAATTTCAAAAATCATAAATTTTAAGGACGGAACTTCCGTTGTTGATGTCGGGACGGGTGGGGGATTGCCGGGTATTCCTCTTGCAATTATGTTTCCGAAAGTGAAATTTTTACTTATAGATTCCATTGCAAAAAAAATAAAAGTAACACAAGATATTGCAGAAAAATTAGAACTTAAAAATGTCAGAACTCGACAAATAAGAAGTCCGGAACTGAAAGAAAAATTTGATTTTGTAACAGGTAGAGCCGTTACGTCATTTCCGAAATTTGTCGGTTCTGTTCGACATTTGATAAGCAAAACGGATAAAAATGCACTTCCGAACGGAATAATATATTTAAAAGGTGGTGATTTTTCCGAAGAACTTGTCGGTTTCGGTAAATTTCCACAAATTTATGAATTGCAAGATTATTTTAAAGAAACTTTTTTTGAAACAAAGAAAATAATTTATTTGCCGGTATAAATAAATAATTTAACTTTGCACACTCAAAATTTAAAGAATAACAAGTTAAAATATAGAAATAATGAAAAGGACATTTCAACCATCGAAAAGAAAAAGAAAAAACAAACACGGTTTTCGCTCAAGAATGGAAAGCGTAAACGGTCGTAAAGTGTTGGCAAGAAGAAGAGCAAAAGGACGTAAAAAACTTACAGTCTCTTCGGAAGCAAAACATAAATAATTGCTTGGTTTTGAGCAAGTAATATTCTTTTTAGAAGTACTTGCTTTTAAAACAAAAAGACCTCGAAATTTGTTTCGAGGTCTTTTTGTTGTCTGATAATTTTGTTAAATATTATATTTATTTGTTCGCAGTTTTTGAATTTCATTAATTTGTCGTTTCGTGTGAATAATACCTACAAAAATTAATAATTTATCGGTTACTTTAAAAATTAATTTCCAACTTTTCATAACAAGCGTAAATCTGTATAAAATTCGTTTTCCGTTTAGTGAATTTTCTTGAGGATTAGCAGTTGGAGAGATTTCAACTGTGTTAATCTGTTTTAATAATTCCGACTTAAATTTATCTGCGTTTTTCGGAGAATTATTTTTTATATAATTGTATATTTTTTCTGCTTCGATAAAAACTTCCGGCTGTATTATTGTTTTTCGTCCCTTCATTACCAACTATTTT
>JAOZMN010000577.1 GCA_029934265.1 Bacteroidales bacterium | reverse complement strand
CTTCAACCCACTTGCCTTCGGTACTCAAAACGGTGAGGTGCAATGCTTGATAGCCGGTGTCTTTTGTGTTGTAAAGCCAGTCTCTTCTGCGGTCTTCTTTTTCGGAATATATGGCGGATACTATTTTCCCTATTTTTATTGCTGTTGTATTTTCTTTTTCTTCTTTCGGACATTTAAAAATTATTCTCACTGCAAATAAATCATATACTTCCTCGAAGCCGATTTTTTTTGTTTGCATTTTCTTATAGATGGAATATATTGATTTTGAGCGACTTTTAAGTGTAAAATCTATTTGATTTTGTTCTAATTCTTTTCTGACAGGTTGTATGAATCGGTTTATGAATTGCAAACGTTCTCGTTTGTTGTCTTTTAATTTATTTGTTATTTGATTGTATATTTCCGGGTTGTTGGCTTTTAAGCATAGGTCTTCCAATTCTGTTTTTATGTTGTACAAGCCAAGTCGATGAGCTAATGGAGCATATACTTTAAGTATTTCATTTATTGTCTTTTGTTGTTTTTCGTAGGAAACAAATTCGATTGTTCTTATATTATGAAGTCGGTCGGCAAGTTTGACGAGTATTACTCTGATGTCGTCGGAAATTGACAGTAATATTTCTCTCAGTTTTGAGGCTTGTGAGTGGTTGGAAAAAAAATCGGATTCTTTTATTTTTTGTAAACCGATAATTATATTGGCAATTTTACTGCCGAAATGTCTTTCTATGTCTTCAATATCGTACTCGGTTTTGTCGATAACATCGTGCAATAAAGCGGCTATTGCGGATTTTGTACCCAGCCCCATTACTCTTGTAACTATTTTGGCGACCTCAAAAGAGTGATTAATATATGGTTCGTCGGAATATCGTGTCATTCCGCTGTGTGCTTGAAGTGCAAATTCAAAAGCTTTTCGGACTTTCAATCGTTCTTCTTCGGTTTTAAAGCCGTAACAATTTTTGACATAACTATCAAAATCGTTTTGTATTTTTTGATACTTGAACCGAGATTGTTGTACCATTTTCAGCTTTTGTAAAATTTAAGGTAAGTAGTATGACAAAATTATTTGTAGATACAATATTTATAAAAAACTATTAATCAGGCGAAATCGAAATCGAAATCTACAATAAAAAATAGTCAATTACTTAAAGTAATCCGTTTTCGATTTTTGCCACAATTTCTTCTATCCACAAATCATCGCCTTGCGAATCGTATTCATATTTTAAGTTTGTACTGAAAACTCTTGCTATTGATTGCCAAAACATTGCTGTCAAACTTCCTTTTAATCCTTTTATGATTTCATAGCTTGTTTGTCCGGTTTGCCTGTCCACGAGTTTTATCAAAATCCGACCTTGTGTAAAAGTCATATTTCTGATACTTCCTTCAAATTTTTCTGTAAGTTCTTTTTCTTTTTTCTTAAGGTATTTTCTTTTTTCTTTATCTGTTTTAAGGGTTGCCATATTGCGTTCAATATCGTTTACCGTTTTACTTATTATTAAGGAATAAGGATAAACTTTTTTGACGTTTCTCACCATTCGGGTATATCGTATTTTCTCTTTTCTGTTTTTGAATTTTCTTTCGGGATATATTTTTATGGTTTTTATGGTTACTTCGATTAATGTATCACCGTTTTCAATGGTATATTTTACAATCTGTCTTTTATTACCTGTGTTTTTTGCAACTTCTTCCGC
>JAOZMN010000576.1 GCA_029934265.1 Bacteroidales bacterium | reverse complement strand
GTTATAGATAATTACGATTCATTTACTTATAATTTAGTACATTACATCGAAAAAATACCCGATTGTGAAGTAGATGTTTTTCGTAACGATAAAATTTCCTTGTCGGAAGTTGAAAAATATGATAAAATTGTACTTTCACCCGGACCGGGAATACCTGATGAAGCCGGTATTTTGAAAGATTTAATAAAAGAATATTCCGGTAAGAAACCGATTTTCGGAGTTTGCTTGGGTTTGCAAGCTATTGCGGAAGTTTTCGGAGGAAAAATCAAGAATATGGATAAGGTTTATCACGGAGTAGCCACAACGATGACGGTAAAATCCGAAAATGAAACTCTTTTTAAAGATATTCCGGAGGAATTTCAAGCAGGACGCTATCATTCGTGGATAGTTGAAAATGAGAATCTTCCTGAAAATTTAAAAATAACAGCCGAAGATGAAACCGGAGGAATAATGGCACTTTCGCATAAAAAATATGATGTGCGAGGCGTACAATTTCACCCCGAAAGCGTTCTTACTGAATACGGGGAAAAGATAATAGAAAATTTTATAAATTCGTAAAAGATGAAAAAAACATTAGAAAAACTTTTCAATAAAGAAAAACTAACAACCGCAGAAGCAGAAAATATCTTGACAAAAATTGCAACAGGAGAATACAATAATTCTCAAATTGCATCATTCTTAACGGTGTTTTTAATGCGTTCGATTACAGTTGAAGAACTTTCCGGATTTCGTAATGCTCTGCTTAATTTGTGTGTAAAAATAGATTTGTCCGATTTTAATACAATCGACCTTTGCGGAACCGGCGGCGACGGCAAAAACACTTTCAATATATCAACATTAAGTTCTTTTGTAGTTGCCGGAGCCGGCTATAAAGTCGCAAAACACGGCAATTACGGAGTATCGTCTATAAGCGGTTCGTCAAATATGCTCGAATATTTCGGGTATAAATTTACAAACGACAATGATAAATTATGCCGACAATTAGATACGGCAAATATCTGTTTTTTGCACGCACCTTTGTTTCACCCTGCAATGAAAAATGTTGCTCCGATTCGCAAAGAACTCGGCATGAAAACTTTTTTTAACATTCTCGGACCTCTCGTAAATCCGAGCAATCCGCAAAATCAACTTGCCGGAGTTTATAATCTCGAAATCGCCGAACTTTACGGAAAACTGTTTTCGACATTAGACAAAAATTATACGATTGTACATACACTTACGGGCTACGATGAAATTTCGCTGACAAGTAAATTTAAAATAATTTCAAATTCAAAAAATGAAATTCTTAGTCCGGCTGATATTGGCATGAAAACTTATGAAGAAAAAGAAATTTTCGGAGGAAATTCTTTACAAGAAGCGGCAAAAATATTTAAAAATATACTTTCCGGAAACGGAACAAAAGCACAAAACGATGTAGTACTTACAAATTCCGCTTTTGCAATTCAAACAATTAATAATAAATCTTTTGCAGAATGTTTTCAGGAAGCGGAAAAATCGTTGTTCGATAAAAATGCACTTAAATTTTTTGATGATTTATAAATCGAAAATCAAGGGTTTCGCTTGATAAAAATAATTAAAAATGGATATACTTGAAAAAATAACACGTTATAAGATAAAAGAAGTTTCCGAGCGGAAAGAACTTTATCCTGTAAAATTGCTTGAGAGAAGCGTATATTTTCCTTCGC
>JAOZMN010000174.1 GCA_029934265.1 Bacteroidales bacterium | reverse complement strand
GCTTTCAGTGTGAAATTTATTTTTTGATTTAGTTTAATTTTCAATTTGTTAAAAGCATAAATCGGAATTTCCGCTATAATGTTTTTATAGGAATTTTCGGGTTTTATTACAATTTCGCAAAAAGATATATTTTCTATTATAAGACTAACCGTTCCGGATAAAATATTTGTTTGTTCTTTGTTTATCAAATCATTGCGTAAAATCATTACATCAGACGCTCTTATTCCGAATTTTACGAGCTTTCCGATTTTATATGATTTTTTTGTCGGCAAATTATTTAATTGCAATTTTGTTTTAAGTTCAAAACAATTTACGAAAATATAATTTTTGTTTATTTCTGTTATGAGAGCTTCAAATATGTTGTTTATTCCCAGAAAATTTGCAATTTCCAATAATTCGGGATTATTGTAAAGTTCTCTTTTGTCGGCTGTTTTGAGTATTTTTCCGTTTGAAATTATACTTATTGTATCTGCAATAAAAAATGCTTCGCCCAAATCGTGAGTTACAAACAGGATTGTCAGTTTGAATTTTTGTTGAATTTCCTTCAATAAAAATCTCAGTTCTTTTTTGGTTGTTTCGTTTATTGCCGAAAATGGTTCATCGAGAATTAACAATTTGCTTTCCGAAAGTAATGCTCTGACTAATGCTACTCGCTGTTTTTCGCCTCCGGACAGATTTTTGATTTTGCGTTTGAGCAAGTCGGAAATTCCGGTTGCTTTTACAAGTTGCTTCTTTAAATCGGGATTGTAATTTTTGGTTTTATTTATTTTTTGTGAAAACAAAATATTTTTTTCCACATTTAAGTGCGGAAAAAGTGCTAAATCTTGCGGAACGTAGGCAATATTACGATTTTCGATATTAAGTTCGGAAGTATTTTTATTGTCTATAATTATATTTCCGGAATTAATTTTACGAAATCCGATAATTGATTCTAAAATCAAAGTTTTTCCGCTTCCGGTAGCACCAATGATGACATGAGTTTTTTGTGGTGCTATGTTGAATGAAATTTTATCTAATTTAAAATCGCCCGCCGATACCGAAACTGAATTTACTTTTAACATCAAATTTTAAAATTACTTTTTTCTGTTTTCAAAAATTTATTTATAATTTTATCTATCATATCTTTATTTATCGGTTTTGAAATAAAATCATCACAACCGGCAGATATTGCTTTTTCCTTGTCTTCCTTTGTAGAATAAGCGGTTTGTGCTATTACGGGCAGGTCTTTGTAAATTTCTTTTATCTGTCCGGTTGCTTCAAAACCTGACATTATCGGCATTTTCATATCCATAAAAACAAGGTTTATTTTTCTGTTTTCTTTACATTTTTCAACGGCTTCTTTGCCGTGTTTTGCGTGTAGGATATTTAACGGAAGGTCGTAAGTTTCGAGTAAGGCACTAAGGTATAAAAAATTCACTTCTTCGTCTTCGGCTATTAAGATTGTATGCAGGTTTTCAGGCAATTTATTTTTTACGTTTGCCGGTTTGTAAGGAATTGTCAGGATAAATTTTGCACCTTCGCCTTTTTGAGACTCTACCGTAATGTTGCCTCCAAGCAATTTTGCATTTTCTTTCGCTATGGATAAACCAAGACCAAGACCTCCGACTTTGCGAGATATTTTTTTTTCTTCTTGTGAAAATCTATTGAAAATATTTTTCAAGTTTTCAGGTTTTATTCCTACTCCGGTATCTTTTACATAAATTTCCAATTCGTTTTCGGTTTTTAAAATATAACCAAATTCCACAAAACCTTTGTTTGTAAATTTCAGAGCATTTTCGAGCAAATTGCTTAAAATTTTGTTTAGTTTTGTTTCATCGGTAAATATTGTACTGTCTTTATCCGAAAGTCCTTTTTGCAGATATAGAGGTATTTTGCTTTCTTTTGCTTTTATATCGAAAATAGAAAAATGTTCTAATAATAAGCCATTCAGACAAATTTGAGTTTCCGCTACTTGTACTTGCTTTGTTCCGAGTCTGGATATTTCCAAAATATCATCAATGGTTCGCATCAGCTGATTTCCGCTACTCTTAATTATATTTACATATTGCCGTCTTTTTTCATCTGTAAGTCCGGGTTCACTTAAGAAGTCCGAGAAACCAAGTATTCCGTTCATCGGTGTTCTTATTTCATGGGACATATTATTGATAAATTCTGTTTTCAGGCGGTCGCTTTCTTCTGCTTTTTCTTTGGCTTTTTTAAGTTTTATTTCGGCTTCTTTTCTGTCGGTAATTTCAAGTAAAAAACTTTGTACTCCGACAACATTTCCGTTTTTATCTTTTAAAGGAATTGAATTATTGAGTAATGTGATTTCTTTGCCGTCTTTTCTTATAAGTCTGTGTTCGTAATTTACAACATTATTACCGCTTAACAGTGTTTTCTCCGCTTCTGTGGTTGCTATTATATTTGTTTCTGTTTGGACATCGACATCGGAAATTTTCATTTGAAGCAATTCTTCTTTTGAATATCCGAGAAGGCTGATTCCTGCAGGATTTGTACTTGTAAATTGTCTCTCTTTATTAAAGGTATAAATTGAGGCTATGGAATTCATAAATGTATCTCGATATTTTTCTTGACTGTCTTTTACTTTTTCTATTGAAACCATCAATTCTTCGTTTATTGTTTTATATTCTTCATTCAGGGTTAGGTATTCTTCATTTTGTTTTTTTAAAGCTCTTTCCGCTTTTTTACGTTTGGTTATATCGTTAAATGTTACTTGAATTGCTGTTTGATTATCAAAAATAATTTGTTTTCCGTAAAGTTCTACAAATATTGCTTTCCCGTCATTTCTTATGAATTTTTGTTCCGCTTGAAACGATTTTTTTTCGACAATAAGCCTCTGTATTGCTGTCATTGCTTGCTCTGCATAATTAGGATGTATAAAATCAGATATGTTTTTTTTATACACATCTTGCAAATTATCAAATTTCATTATTTCTTGAACTACAGGATTGACATACTTAATACTACCTTGCATATCATGAATAACTATTCCCATTATTGCCCCTTCCGCAAGTTCTTTGTATTTTTTTTCACTTTCCAATAAATCCTGTTCCGATTTTTTGAGTTTTGTAAAATCGTTTATGACACATTGAATTTTTAATATATTGTTATTTTCATCAATAATCGGACTGAATATACATTGTACAAATATTTCTTTTTTGTGTTTTGTAATATACTTATTTTCTAAAAATACAACTTTTTGTTTTTTTTTACACTCTTCAAATTTATCAAGAAAGCCAATGTCTTTTAAAGGCTGAAAATTAAGTATCTTGATTTTTTTTGTATATTCTTTTGATGGCGAGCCAAGTATTTCTACAATTTTATCATTTAATTCCAAAGTGTTACCCTCTGTATCGAAAATAATTATTCCGATAGGTGAATTATTGAAAATAGCGGTAATTTTTTTTTCGCTTATCGAATTTTCAATTCTCAGTTTATTTTCAAGTTCTTCGATTTTTTTTTCTAACTCTTTGTATGTCGGTTTTAAGTCTCTCATTAAAAAATAAAGTATTGGTTTAGTTTAATGAGTCCGGTCTAAAAAGTATATTTCTTCGCAATCAGACCGAACTCTTTAATTTTACTTCAAATATAATATTTTTTTTCGGATATTCAAAAATAAATGCAATTCTAAATATCCTTACATAAGTTTTTTCGTATAAATATTGCATATATACAAAAGTGAAATTGGTTTTAGTATTTTCATCATCTCTCACACCGCAAAGTCTAAAAAAAAGATGCTTTCGGGTATTGCGGAAAGCTAAATTTTAAGTTTTTATTATTCTCGACAAAAAAAGTACGCTTATTCCTGTTGAAATTAATATCATAATCATGACAACACTTCCCTTGATGTCGGCTCCGGAAAGTTTCATGAATACGGAAATCGGTATTGTTTCGGTTTTCATAGCCATAGTTCCGGCAAGTGTAAAAGTTGCTCCGAACTCTCCGAATGCTTTTGCCCATGTGAGTACGAAAGTTGAAAACAGTCCTTGTTTGGAAAGCGGAAGTGTTACATAAAAAAAAGATTTTAAGTGTGATGCTCCGAGAGTTCTTGCAACTTGCTCGTATCTTCTCGGCATTTCGTCAAGTGTTGATTTTATCATTCTGGTTGCAATGCCCAGTATGGTAAAAAATTGTGCAATTACGATACCCCAAAAAGTATAAACGATTTGTGCTATGTGTTCACGAAACCAAATACCTGCCGGATTACTGAAAAATATCAATAACATTGCACCGAGTGCGGCAGGTGAAATAATTAATGGTAATTCTAAAATAATATCTATAAATCCGCTTGCAAAAAATTTATATCTCGAAAGTGCGTAAGCCGCCGGAACTGCGATGATTATTGCAACTAAGGTAGAAATACTTGCTGTAAAAACACTCAATTTTATCGAAAAAATTGTTCTTTCAGACAGTAATATTTCTATAAAATTTCCGGCATCGAAATAATAAAATGCTGAAATTATTAAACTAAGATACAGAATTAGAATCAGATATGCAAAACCGGAAGTGAGTTTTTTGAATTTCATTGATAAATTATTTAAAAATTTCCGCTATTTGTTCGGAAGTTATTATACCGATTTCGGTAATATACCCTGTTATGAATTTTGCAGGAGTTACGTCAAAAGCGGGATTTAAAGCTTCGGAATCCGGAGATGCGACAAGTACCTCTCTAATAATTCCGTCTTTATCCTGTCCTTTTTGATATAAAACTTCATTTTGGTCTCGTTCTTCTATCGGGATTTCTTTACCCGTTTTACATTCTTTATCGAAGGTAGAAAGCGGTGCAGCAATATAGAACGGAATGCCGTATTCTTTTGCGGCGATTGCTTTTTCGAGAGTTCCGATTTTATTTGCAGTGTCTCCGTTTGTGGCAATTCTGTCGGCTCCGGTTATTACCATATTTATTTTTCCTTGCGACATATACCAAGCCGCCGCATTGTCCGGAATTATTGCGTGTCTTATTCCGGCTTCGTTAAGCTCCCATGCCGTAAGTCTTGCTCCTTGATTTCGAGGACGTGTTTCATCTACATAAACAAAAAGTTTTTTACTCGATTTATGTGCTTCATATATCGGTGCAAGTGCCGAACCATGAGCTACAAGTGCCAATCTTCCTGCGTTGCAATGTGTTAAAATATTTGTATAATCTTCTATAATCGAATTTCCGTATTTTCCGATTTTTTTACCGGCTTCTGCGTTTTTATCGGCAAATTTTTGAGCTGCTTTCAATGCCTCTTCCGGTGAAATGACGGCTTTTTCATATACACTTTCTACTCCGGAAAAAAGGTCTCTTGCGGTTGGACGAGTTGCTTCTATTTCTTCTTTTGCTTTTTCTATAAAATTGTTATAATTATTTTTCGGAGCTTCGTTTGCCGCCTGCCACATTGCAAAGGCTCCGGCGGCTCCGATTGCTCCGGCTCCTCTGACTATCATCGTTTTTATTGCAAAGCAAGTTTTTTTGTAATTTTCGGAAATAAATATTTCGTATTTATGTGGCAATAAATTTTGTTCAATCATGTAAACTTTCCTGTTTTCAAGCCAAATTGAACGTTTTTCAAAATTATTATTCATTGTTTATATTTTTATAACAAACTATTTAAGTACCCTTACATAAGTTTACCTGCGGTGAGGACTTCACCGTTTTCTGTATTCGCATTTACATAACAATCACACTGTCAGTATATTGCAAATACGATTTTATACCATTAGAAAGGTCGAAGACCTTATTTCTTTAATTTCGTTTTTTATATTCATTCTTGCTTGTTTCTCATAATTTTCTTTAAAATAATTTGTACGATATATAAATTTCGCACTAAGCATTTTTCTTAGAAAATCAACTCTGCCGGCATAAAATATTTCATCGGATATTTGCCTGTATTCTTGCCGTATAAGTTTGCTGTTTTTATTGTAATTTTCCGATTTAGAACCTATATTTTCAAGGTCAAAATCCAGTAAAAGTTGTAATTCGTACGATTCGTTTTTATCACGAAAAAAATGATTTGCAGTTCTTGTTATCATTTTGCTTACAATGTCGGAATTTTTATAATCAAGCATTTGCTTTATGTGAGCAAAATTATGATAATACCTGTCCGCTCCGGAATACGATTTTTCTATTGTTGCATAAAACGGTTTGGCATACTTGTTTTTCTTATCATATTCAGATAGCAAGCTATAATAAAATTGCTTCATATATTAGTGTTTAAAATTGTGAATTTTTGAAGTTTTATTTTCTTTTTTGAAAACGTAAAATTAATTATATTTTTGTTAAAATTAATATTTTTTAAGAATAAAGATCTTCGACCTGTCTAATAGTATAAAACCGTATTTGTAATATGTCGGCAATATGATTGTTAGCATTCATTAGACATCTTTCTAATTCAATTCATTGATTAATAAAATTTTAGGATATT
>JAOZMN010000575.1 GCA_029934265.1 Bacteroidales bacterium | reverse complement strand
ATTTATTGACGAATGCCACAAACGAGGAATCGCTGTAATTCTCGATATGGTTTTTAATCATACTTTTGCACTTGAAACTTTTGAAAACATAGCACCCGGCTGTTATTACAGATTAACCGATGATTTGAAAATTTCGGAACATACCGGTGCCGGAGCAGGTTTAGAAAGCAGACGAAAAACGGTACGAAAATTTATTGTAGATGTACTAAAATATTACATAAATACTTATAGAATAGATGGCTTTAGATTTGATTTAATGTCGTTTTTCGATTTTGAGACACTCAAAACAATTCATAAAGAAGTCGGTTTTGCTTACAATCCGAAAAATATTTACGATTTGATACTTCAAGGTGAAGCATGGGAATTTACGGATTTGAAACAGGAAGAAGCATATACAAAAATAAATCATTGCCGAGCCGGTAAAGAAGATTTAAAAATCGCTCTATTTAACGATGTTTTCAGAGATTCTGCAACAGGTACGGAAAATTATCATGGTACTGTTCAGGGTAATATTTCTCAAATAGAAAAACTCGCAAGCGGAATTTCCGGAGCTTCTTATAAATATAAGGTGTCGAATTTGCCTTTTGATAAGGAAATTTTCTTTAATCGGTATAATTCATTTACCGAAAATCCTGAAAATTGCTTGAATTTTTTATCTATACATGACGGATTGACTTTGTGGGATAAAATAAATTTATCGGTAAAAGATGCCTCTCGAAAAAAACGTTTACAAATTGTGAAACTTGCCGCAAATGTACTTTTTACTTCGCAAGGAAAAATTATTTGGCACGGAGGAGATGAAATTCTAAGAACAAAACCGGTATCCGATTTCGATAAATCTAAAAACAGAGCTTTAAGCTCCGACTTTACCGATAAAGAAGAAAATACAGTTTTTTTTTCATGAAAATTCCTATCAATCATGCGATTATACAAATATGTTTCGTTGGGACAGGCTTGATAACGATTTTTCTGAATTTGCAGAACAAATGCTTAATCACACAAAAAAACTAATAAAAATTCGTAAAAATTTAAATGATTTTTTTTACTCTACCGGAAAGGAATTATCCGAAAATCTTAAATTTTATTTCCCAAAAGAAAATTTTGCTGATAATAAAAATTTAAACATTTCGATTTCTTTAAATGAAAATAAAAAAACAGATAAAAATTTATTGAATATAAATTCGTTTAAAGATAAAAAATTAGAAAAATTAAAAATTATTTTCACAAACGGTATTCCAAATAAACGTTTTTACCTGACAGGTGAAATTCATAAAAACAATGCAAATCCAAAGAAAAATCCGTTTTATATAGATTTTGATGAAAACGCTTATGCTTGTATTACTTTCAGTAAAAAAGAAATAAATGATTTTGACTTAGTAAAATGGGACTGGTCGAATCGACTGAATTTTAAGCTTACACAAACAACAGGAGAATGGAATTTTTCTGAAAATTTTTATTCGCCGACAGGTCATAATTCTATTTCACCAAGTATAATAAATAATAATTTTGAAGCTCATATAAATCTTGCTCAAAAAGATTATTGGTTTGCACCACCCGGAAAAACATATAATTTACCTTATCTGATATTTTCTTTGAAAAAAATAAGCCGGAAAACGAAAAATTCAAAAAAATATAATAATTTTGAAAAAATATTTGTAATTCATAATTTTTCCGACCGGAACATAGA
>JAOZMN010000173.1:2193-6418 GCA_029934265.1 Bacteroidales bacterium | reverse complement strand
CAGATTGGTGAAATTTATCATCGTATTTCCGGTAATAACTTGTATCCTATCATCTGAATTTAGGGTAATATTACCGAAAGAGTTTTCTTCAAAAAAATCTTCATAACCTGAATTATTTATAAAATCTCCTCCCATTATTATCTTTCCTTTAAGGTCTAAAAAACCTACATCGCCATCGGCATTTTTATCATGTATGTAATTACCTGTCATTGTCTCATTTTGTGAGATATAAAGATAAGAGCCATCTGTTATATATAAATCAACTCCTTTATTAATAATTTCTCCTTGTGAAAAAAGATTTATGCAAAAGAAAATGAGTATAAAAGTATATAGTATTTTTTTTTTCATTTTATTGATTTTTAAAGATTCAACGCCTTTGTTGATAAGTAAACTTGTAATACTGGAGTGAAAGTGTTTTTTTAAAATAAACCACCCCCTTACCCCTCCTTAAAAAGGAGGGGAGTTTTTTGCTCAATATTTGTCAGGTTTTTCTTCTGACAAATATTGAAAATACCCTATTTATTAATCAGTTTCTTTATTAGTTCCATTTCTTTTCTTAATTCCTGAATTTGAGTTTCTTGTTCACTAAGTTTCTTTTCTTGTTCTATTGTATAGATAAAAAGTTCCTCAACTTTTTCGAGAGTTACCATTTGTATTCCTTGTATATTTATTACGCCGTCTTCTAATATTTCGTCTCTTGAAGGCACACGTGGTAAGTGATGATTGGCTTTCATAAATTTTTCGGTAGCTTCTAAACCTATAATACTGTATGTAGGGTTTATTTTACTTTTACCGTTGTAATACGCTTCAAAAACATAATCAGGTACAGCCATATCTTGAACTGTATTGTATTTGTATGCTCCTGCTCCTACAAGTGTTGCAATAAAACTGTTAGCTTCTATGGTGCTTGAACAAGTAATATCAGATAATGAAATAGAGTTTGAAGATGTAATATTACCTTGAACATCAGTAGTCATAACTCCCGTGTGTTGATAACCGGCAAATTGAACTGTATTGACTGTTCCGTTACCAAGTACTATTTTATTGCTCGCACTAACTGTTGCTCCGTTTCCGAGTGCCATTGAGTTGTTGATACCAGTAAGTATCGTAGCACCATTTCCGTAAGTTGTATTGTTGTCGGCGTCTGATTCAGTTTTGGTAGTAATATTACCGTTTGCGTCCATAACCATTGTTCCTGCAACTCCAAGATAACCTCCAAATTGAACTAAATCAACAGCAGTATTACCAAGTGTTATTTTGTTACTCCTGTTTACTTTTGCATTATATCCTACTGCGGTAGCATTTGTAAATAAAGCACTTGTTACATCAGCATAGTTTCCTATAAAAGTATTTTGAGTTCCAGAGGTAAGGGTTAAACCTGCACCTGTTCCTATTGCAATATTATCATTTCCTGTTGCATTTTTTAAAGCATTTGCTCCAAGTGCGAAACTGCTTGTACCGCTTACATTATTTTGTAAAGCCTCATTTCCTATTGCAATACAGTTACTTGCAGTCGTAATATTTTCTAAGGCTTTATTTCCTATTGCTACATTATTTGTTCCTGTGCTTAAAGGGTCGTGCATGGTTGTTAGGGTAAGTTTACCTATACCTATATTACTTTTGTCAGGATACATTTTAAACTCTCCTGTTGAAGAGTTATCTACAAACATTAATTTTCCGATTGTTGAACTTGTTGCAGGAAGTTTTAAGTTATTGGTAATTTGAGCATCGCCTCCGTTGTTTATTTTAATACCTCTGTTTGTTCCATCATCGGTAATATAATTTGTTCCAAGATTAATGTTTTGTGTAGTAATATGGTCGCCGAGATTATCTGCTCCTGTAGGTACTACAACAGAACCGCCTCCGTTACTTAATGTTATTGTTGTTCCTACTATTGAAAGGGTACGGTCGTTTGTAATTACATTTGTTACCGGAGCAATACTTATACCAGAACCAGCATTATAAAGATGTTCTGTTTTATCTACCCATTCTACAACTCCGGAAGTATTTGTTGTAAGCATTTTACTGTTTCCTCCGGAATTAATATCTACCGGCATAATTGTTCCGTTTAGTATTTTACTTGAAATTACTGCATTATCGCTAATATCAACTGTTGTTATTGTTCCGTCAAGTATTTTTGTAGAAACTATTGCATCGTTTGCTATATCACTTGATATTATAGTTCCGTCAAGTATTTTTGTAGAAGTAACTGCATCTCCTGCAATTTTAATTCCGGTAACATCTCCATCTGCAATTTTTCCGGTTGTAACTGCTTCGTTAATAATTTTGTCGGTAGTAACAGCATCATCGGCAATTTTTCCGGTTGTAACAGCTCCGGATAATATTTTATCGGTTGTAACAGCATTGTTAATTATCTTATCTGTCGTAACAGCATCATCTATTATTTTAGAAGTTATAACAGCATCGTTTGCTATTTCAGTACTTGTAACTGCGTTTGCAGCAATTTCATCAGTATTAACTGCATTTGTTGCAATTTCGGAACTTCCTACTGCATCTGCTACTATTTTTGAAGAAGTAACTGCATCGTTTACAATTTTATCAGTTGTAACAGCATCGTTAAGTATTTTAACTGTTGTAACGGCATCGTTTTGTAATCTGTCGGTATTTATAGAGTTGTCAGCTATTGTAACAAGACCGGTGTTATTCATTGTTACATGTCCGCTTAAAGCATACGCTTGAGCATTACTGCCGGGGTCTCCTATTAATATTTTTGTATCTGCTACAGAAATTGAACTTGTTAAATCTGATTTATTAGCCCAAGTTACATTATTTGAATTATCGGTAGTTAATACTTTGTCGGAGCCGGGACTTGCAATATCTGCAATTACTATTGTTCCGTTTAATATTTCGTTTGTTGTAACAGCATCTGTTTGAATTTCGGCAGTACCTACTGCATTATTTGCAATTTCGGAGGCGGTAACTGCATCGGTTGCAATTTCTGAACTTCCAACTGCGTTTGCCGCTATCTCATCTGAATCAACTGCATCAGTAGCAATTTCATTAGAAGTAACTGCATTTGTTGCAATTTCATTAGAAGTAACCGCATCTGTTGCAATTTTCGTACTTGTAACTGCATTTGCTGCAATTTTATTTTCTGTAACTGCACTATTTAAAATTTTAACTTCTGTAACTGCATCGTTTACAATAGTTGTAACTCCAGTATTAATTAGACTTATATCTCCAGAAATTACTCTTGCTTCTCCGGCGTTGCTTGAATTACCAATTAACACTCGTGCATCGTCTATTATTATAGAACTTGTTAGGTCTGTTTTATCAACCCAAACTACGTTTGAAGAACCATCGGAAGTTAGTACTTGATTAACTGCCGGTTTTTTCATGTCAAGTACATCAATAGAGTTGTTAATTATTTCATCAGAACCTATTGCATTGTCATTCATTTCTGAATTTCCTACTGCATTTGCGGCAATTTCGGAAGAAGTAACTGCATCTGTTGCAATTTCATCAGTATTTACCGCATCTGTTGTAATTTCGGAACTACCGACTGCGTTTGCCGCTATTTCGTCTGAATCAACTGCATCGGTTGCAATTTCTGTATTTCCTACTGCGTTGTCTGCTATTTTTGAGGCTATTACAGCATCATCGTTTATTTTATTTGTTGTAACTGCACTGTTTAGAATTTTTGTTTCAGTTATAGCATCGTTTACTATTGTAACTGTTCCATCACTTATCATTGTAATATCTCCTCCAAGTGATTGTGCATCTGCATCTCCTGCGGAATTTCCTATAAGTATTTTATGTTCGTCAATCTCGATTGAGTTTGTTAAATCAGTTTTATCTATCCATTCAACTACTCCGGTTGTATTATTTGTTGTAAGAACTTTTCCTACTGCCGGAGAATTGATGTCAGCAGGTAAAATTTCACCATCTATAATTTCATTTGTTCCTACAGCATTATCGGCAATTTCAGACGAAGTAACAGCATCTGTTGCTATTTCTGCGGAAGTAACAGCATCTGTTGCTATTTCTGCGGAAGTAACTGCATCTGTTGCTATTTCATCAGTATTTACAGCATCTGTTGCAATTTCGGAACTTCCTACTGCGTTTGGTGCAATTTCGTCTGCATCAACAGCATCTGTTGCAATTTCTGAATTTCCTACTGCGTTGTCTGCTATTTTTGATGATATTATTGCATCATCGTTTATTTTATTTGTTGTAACTGCACTGTTTAGAATTTTTGTTTCAG
>JAOZMN010000173.1:0-2093 GCA_029934265.1 Bacteroidales bacterium | reverse complement strand
GAGAATTGATGTCAGCAGGTAAAATTTCACCATCTATAATTTCATTTGTTCCTACTGCATCTGTAGTAATTTCGTTTACTCCTACTGAATTATCATCCATTTGCTCTATTTTAATTGAATTGTCAGCAATTTTACTATTATCAACTGCATCGTTTTCAATTTTTAGAGTTGTAACTGCATTATCAGCAATTTTATTTGTTATGATTTTTGAATTGCCAATTGTTGCAGTTCCCGTACTGTTAATTTCTATATCTCCGTTTATTTCTCTTTCGGTAGCTTCTCCGCTCGAATTACCAATAAGTACATATCCGTTTGAAATACCAAGAGAAGATGTTAAATCCTCTTTAGATAACCATACTACATTATTACCATTATCAGTTGTAAGTATTTTATTGTTTCCGTCAGCTTTTATATCTACTGTTTCTATTGTGTTGTTAAGTATTTTATCTGTTGTAATTGCATCGTTTGCTACATCATCTGTAATAATTGTATTATCAGCAATTTTATTTGAAGTTATAGCATCTGTTGCTATATCTGCATTTTTCACTTCTCCGTCTTTTATTTCTGCGGTTTCTATTGCATTGGTTGCAATATCATCAGCTACAATAGAGTTGTCCTGAATTTTTAAAGAATTAATTTTTGCTTCTCCTATTGTAGTCGTTCCATCGTTCGCAAGTGTAATATCTCCAGACATTTGTGTTTCAATAGCAATTCCGGTGGAGTTTCCTATTAAAATATTATTATCTGTTATGCCAAGATTTTGTGTTAAATCTTTTTTATCCAACCATGTAACATCTCCTGTGCTTGACGTACTTAACAGCAAATTATTTCCTCCGGATTTTATATCGTCTGTTTTTATTGTATTATCAAGTATTTCAACACTGGTAACTGCATCAGTTGCAATTGCAAAATTTGTAATTACATTTTCTTTAACTGTCATATCACCAGCATTTGACATTTCAATATCTCCTTTAACAGCATGAGGTTTTGCGATATTAAGTCCGTCTCCTATTAATATTTGTGCTTCCGGAATTGTTATAGATGATGTAAGTGCTGATTTATTTACCCAAACTACATCACCGGAGGAATTTGTTGTTAGTACATGGTCGAGACTATTACCTTCAATATCTTCGGCAAGAATAGTTCCGTTTGCTATTTCTGTGCTTGTAATAGTATTATCGGCAATTTCAAAATTTGTAATTACATTTTCTTTAACCTGTATGTCCCCGGAATTACTTAAAGTAACATCTCCAGTAATTTCCTGTGCCTGTGCATTGTCTATAGTATTTCCTATTAAAACAAAACCATCTTCTAAACCGAGAGAACTTGCCAGTGTAGATTTATGTACCCATGCAGTTACTCCGGTGCCGTCTGTTACCAATACTTGATTACCGGAAGTTGTATTTTTAATGTCTGTCAGTTCAATAGTATTATCTGCAATTTCATTAGTTGTAACAGCACCTGTTGCAATTTCAGTGCTTGTTACCGCATTTGTTGCAATTTCATCTGAGCTGACTGCATCGTTGTTTATTGTAAGAGTTCCTATGTTTGTTAATGTCATATCACCGGTTATAAGGTACGGTTTTGCTGTACCGCCCATATCTCCTATCAGTATCTTTGCATCTTCTAAACCGAGTGAATTTGTAATGGAGGACTTATCAACCCAAACAACATTTGCACTACCATCGGAAGTAAGAAATTGATTTACTGCCGGGCTTTTCATATCGGACACTTCTATTGAATTATCAATAATTTTAACTGAATTAACTGAATTATCAGCTATTTCAGTAGTAGTAATTGCATTATCGGCAATTTCAGCAGATGTTAGAGTTTCGGGTGCTATATCAATAGCTGTTATGCTATTGTCGATAATAGATTCCGAACCTATAAAGCTCCATGTTGCTACTCCGTCAGCATCAGAAATTAACACTTTATGCAAAGCTTGTGTTCCGTCTTCAATTTTTACATTGCCTTTAATATCAAGTTTTGCGACAGCGGTTTCAGTACCTATACCTATATTGCCATCCGGCTGAACATTCAAAAATTTTATGCCACCGTTTGTTACACTAAAATTTCCTGTTCCTGAAAGTTTA
>JAOZMN010000574.1 GCA_029934265.1 Bacteroidales bacterium | reverse complement strand
AATATCCTAAAATTTTATTAATCAATGAATTGAATTAGAAAGATGTCTATTATATAAAATTCGATTAATCAAAACTTTGTATCTGTTATTATTATTAAAATATTAAACAAAAAAATATGACTGTGTCGTTAAATTAAGCCGGTGGGACATTTTTATCCCGATTTTATTTATTTATGAACTTTCCGTACAAAATTTTCCATTTCCGGTACTCCTCCTTGATAAACAAGGTATCCGTTGTACGGCTCACGTTTAGTGATTTCATCGTTTACAGGAGTCAGCATTATTTTTTTGACTTCTTCGATGTCTTCTGTTTGTCCTAAAGCCCACCCGAGTTTTACCCATGCAACTTCCGGAAGCATATTTCCCAAAGGAACAACGCCCATAGCCATCATATCTCTACCTGTATCGTAAACAAACATATGTGAATATCCCCAAATGGTTTGCAAGGTCATAAATAAAGCAACACCTTTTTCGGTTGCTCTTTTTAGTGCAGGGTAAAGTCCTGTTCCGACAATTATAATACCTTTGTATCCGGCATCTACCAAGGAATCTATAATTTCCGGTTTCATGCGGGGGTAATAATAAAACATCGTAACTTTATCGTTAAAATAAGGCATTATTTTAACGTTTTTATCATTTCGTCTGTGATTATAATCTTTTTTGATATGTTTTATGCCGTTTGCGGTAACGGTTGCAACCGGTGTATCTCCGATAGTTCGGAAAGTGGAGCGATACGAACTGTGTATTTTACGAACTCTTGTTCCTTTGTGAAGAAAACCATATTCGTCGGAAGTCGGTCCGAACATACATACTAAGGTTTCTGCTATGTCGCCGTGTCCTGCGGCGTAAGAAGCGTGTATTAAATTCAATGCAGCATCAGACGAAGGTCGGTCGGACGAACGTTGCGAACCTACAAGCACAATCGGTACAGGTGAGTCTTGCACCATAAATGAAAGTGCGGCGGCGGTATGATGCAAAGTATCGGTTCCATGTCCTATCATAATACCGTCCACGCCGTTTTGGATTTCTTTTCCGATGGCTTTTGCAAGTATTATATACTGCTCCGGGCCCATGTTTTCGCTGAAAACTGCAAACAGTTTTTCTGTGTCGATATTGCATATATCGGCAAGTTCGGGAACTGCTCCGTAAAGTTCTCCGGGTGAAAATGCGGGAATTACAGCACCGGTTCGATAGTCCAAACGTGAGGCGATAGTTCCGCCTGTTCCGAAAAGTTTTACGTTCGGTTTGTCGTCGGAATAAGGAAATTCTTTTTCAGGAATTTTATAGTTGGCTTTTTGATAGCCGGTTTCTTTCATGTTTTTGATAGTAGAAATATCAATTCCGATATTATAACCTGTTTCGATTTTCAGTACAATATGTTGGTCGTCGTCATTTTCGGCACGAGGCAGAACCGTTCCTTCAAAAGTTCCTCTGCTTGTGTCAATTTTTGTTTGTCCCCAAACTCTTACATTGTACTTTTTTAAAGCATCTAATGACGCTCCTTTGTATCCTTGAAAAAAATCTTCCGCCATAATGTTATATTTTCTGTGATTACAGATCTCCGCCTGTTTTAATATTTTGACTCGCTATATATGTTATATATAATTACTTATACTTGTTTTCAGTCTAAGAAGTATATTTTTCCGCAATCAGACCCTTAGGGTTTTAAGTAAAAGATTGTAAATTAAATATTTAGATT
>JAOZMN010000573.1 GCA_029934265.1 Bacteroidales bacterium | reverse complement strand
AGTAAAATAAAGAAAAAACGATATGTCAAAATAAAAATTAAGGAAACTCAAGTAATATTCACTAATTAATATTCAAAATATGTGTGGAATTGTCGGTTATATTGGAAATAAAGATGCTTATCCTATACTTATAAGCGGACTTAAACGATTGGAATACAGAGGTTATGACTCTGCCGGTATTGCTATTACCAACGGAAATACAAATTTGTATAAATGTAAAGGTAAAGTCAGCGATTTGGAAGAAATGATAGGAAACCAAAATACCGACGGAACTATCGGGATAGGACATACAAGGTGGGCTACGCACGGAGAACCTAACGATATAAATGCACACCCTCAAATGTCTCAAAACGGAAAATTTTCGATTGTACATAACGGCATAATCGAAAATTACGGACGACTTAAAAGAAGACTAAAAGCGAGAGGATATGTTTTTGAAAGCGATACCGATACAGAAGTCCTCGCAAACTTGATAGAATATATTTACGTAAAAGGAAATGTCAGTGCGGAAATTGCTGTTCGTTTGGCACTTACCAAAGTTGTAGGAGCATACGGAATTGTCGTCATCTCAAAAGATGAACCGGACAAATTAATTGCCGCAAGAAACGGCAGTCCGCTTGTAATCGGTATCGGTGAAAACGAATATTTTATAGCTTCCGATGCCACACCTATAATTGAATATACAAAAAGTGTCGTTTATTTGAATAATGATAATGTCGCAATTATCAGAAAAGACGAGCTGATACTTAAAACCATAAAAAACTTAGTTATCACTCCGCAAGTCGAAAAATTGACAATGGAGATAGATAAAATCGAGAAAACCGGTTATGACCATTTTATGCTTAAAGAAATTTTTGAGCAACCACGTTCGATAAAAGATACTTTTAGAGGACGTATCAGTTTGGATAAATCGGAAATAAAACTTGGTGGTTTACTTGATGTTTCGGATAAACTGAATAACGCAAAACGAATAATAATAATAGGTTGCGGAACATCTTGGCATGCAGCTCTCGTTGGCGAGTATCTGATAGAAGAATTTGCAGGAATACCTGTAGAAGTAGAATACGGCTCGGAATTTCGTTACAGAAAACCTATTATTTTTGAAGATGATATAATAATTGCTATAAGTCAAAGCGGTGAAACTGCCGATACACTTGCGGCGATAAATCTTGCCAAAAAATCGGGAGCTACGGTACTCGGAATTTGCAATGTAGTAGGCTCGTCGATTCCTCGTGAAACAGATGCCGGAGTTTATACCCATGCCGGTCCGGAAATTGGAGTTGCTTCAACAAAAGCATTTACGGCACAAGTAACTGTTCTTGCGATGTTTGCATATATGGTTGGGCGAAACAGAAACAATATTTCCGCAGAATTATATAAATCTTTAATTTCGGAATTAATTGAAATTCCCGAAAAAATAGAAAAAATATTAGAACAAAACGATGAGTTCAAAAAAATAGCAGAATTATATAAAGATTGCACTAATTTTCTGTACCTTGGAAGAGGATATTTTTTTCCTGTAGCTCTCGAAGGAGCATTAAAACTGAAAGAAATTTCTTACATACATGCCGAAGGCTATCCTGCCGCCGAAATGAAACACGGACCGATTGCTCTTATAGATGAAAAAATGCCGGTCGTAGTTATTGCAAATCAAGATTCTTCTTATGAAAAAATAGTAACGAACATACAAGAAATAAAAGC
>JAOZMN010000172.1 GCA_029934265.1 Bacteroidales bacterium | reverse complement strand
ACTAATACAATAGGACACAAAATATTGACTTTAAAAACGTTCCTAAATGATGCCACAGATAGAGGAATTAATACAAATCTTGCTTTTAAAAAATTTAGGATAGTAAAAGAAACTGTTAAAAATGAATATTTGAATGAAAGTGAACTAAAAAAGATATTAGAGTATGATTTTTCAAACAATAAAAGACTTGAGACTGTAAGAGATATATTTGTATTTGCATCTTATACTGGTATGCGTTTTGATGATATTAAACAAATTAATTATGAAATTCAAAAGGAATATATATTGAACACACAATTTAAAACAGGTAATAATGTAAAAATACCTATACTCAAAATAACAAGAGAAATTTTAGATAAGTATAATAATAAATTACCCAAAGTTATTAGTAATCAGAAATTTAACGATTATTTAAAAGAAATATGTAGGATTGTAGGAATTACAGAAACCGTTAAAAAAACACAAACAAAAGGCGGTGTTAAGGAAACCAAAAAATTAGAAAAATGGCAAAGAATAGGCACACACACCGCACGGCGTTCGTTTGCTACAAATTCCTATTTAATGAAAATACCCAGTATTACAATTATGCAGATAACAGGACATAAAACGGAAACGGCATTTTTGAAGTATATACAAGTAACAACAGACCAACACGCTGACTTATTAAAATCAATTTGGGAAAATAAAAACAACTAAAAATAATTATGGAAAATTCAAAAAAAATAGGTTATACCTTGTTCAATTTAGAGAACTTTATAGATAATCTTTATAAGCAAAGAAACACAACAGATAAAGAAAAACAAGCGGTTAAAACTATTAGAAAAAATAGATTTGAAAGGCTTAAAAATGAAAGTGAAAATTTATTATACCATAGTGTAACACCTATTAATGAAACAATCAAAGAATTATCTAATAGTTATACAATGGTTTTAGATACTGTTTATAAAGATGTTAATATTGATGCTGAAAGCGGTGTTATTTCTGCGAAAAATGAATATTACTATTATTATCAATTTGCGAAATACTGCGGTACTATTGACTTCTTAAAGCACATAGAAACACTAAAGGAATCTAAACAAACAAAAGGAATAAGAAAAACATATAATGTAAAATGGAATATTGAACCGCTTGAGTTAGTCGAGCTTGTTACTTCGTTGATTGAAAGTAACAAGGCAGTCGGAACACAAACGGATATTTTTAACGCTTTTGTAGAGTTTTTTAATATAGAACTTTCCCATGATTTTAATTTTAGTAAAAAATTTAATAATATTGAAGCGAGGAAAACAGAACGTGCGGTGTTTTTAAGTTTACTAAAAAAACAGCTAATATTAAAAATAGAGACAAAATTTGAAAAAAAAGAAAAAATAGAAAAAATAATAAAAAATTTAAAACAATAATATAGAGATAGTTACCTTTTTTTCTTTCGGTAGTTACTGGGAAGCTCCCTTTTTTGCTATGTAAATGTAAATGTTCTTTGCAGTATAAATAATTAACTAAAATTTATACTACAATGGAAAAAACAAAAGTATTACAAATTGAAAATTTAGACCTTAACACATTAATAGGTAATTTTCAATTTCTCAAAAACGAACTTTACGAAATCAAACAAGGTTTCATTAAAAATGAAATTGAAAAATACCTAACCAGAGAACAGACCGCTGAATATTTTAATGTATCAGTAGTGACGATTTGGAACTGGTCTAAAAAAGGCTTGCTAACTCCTTATAAGATAGCAAATAAAGTATATTTCAAACAATCTGAAATAGAGAACGCATTAACAGAAATTAAGGCATAATTATTTATGCTTTGGTTTCTGTTTTTTTGTTTCTATGAACTGGATATAAGACAGATATAGGTTGTTCGACGGTATAAAAATAAAGTGTAATGATGTTGCGGATAAATTATTGAAAAATGATTTATTACGGTTTGTATCTCCCCTTGATGAAACTACAGGAGAAATAAAACCTAATAAAACCGCTATATATCAAAATTTACGTTTTGGAGTAGGAACTCTAAACAATGCCAACCGCACACCCTACGCAAATATAAAAGGTTCTTTACACAAATATTATAACAACGGCATACACAATGCAAATGATTTTACTTTCATTGATGTAGCTAATGTTATAAAAGAACTTTCCGAAAAATTTAAAATTGTCCCCGAAAATACAAGTATAACAAATATAGAAATTGGTGTAAATATTAATTTGTCGATACCTGTTAGTAAGTTTCTAAAAATGCTTGTGAGTATGCCAAACGACAAATTTAAAGATTATAAAATCGGAAAAATTAAGGTAGGTAAACAATTTGAGACCACAGACAAAATAATAAAGATATACGACAAAGGCAAGCTAATAGGAACTAATAAAATAATATTGCCCGAAACTAATAACCTTTTGAGAATTGAAGTTAAATATAAAAGAATCAGACCTTTACAAGTCAAGTACGGAATAAAAACACTAACAGACCTTACAGACTTTGAAAAAATAAAAAACTTGAATAATGAATTATTATCAATATTTGAGAATATCATAATGTATGAAAAGGATATTGATACTAAAAAACTGACTACAAAACAGTTATTAAGATTAAAAGATTATATAAACCCTTTGTACTGGGAAGATTTAAGCGACAATGAAACGGTACATAAGAAGCGACACCACAAAGAACAATATAGAAAATTTTTAGATAGATATTCTATACAAAAATACAAAAATGAAGTATTGAAATTGATAACTGAAAAATGGAATTTATTAATAAATGTACAGCAGATAAATACCCCTCAATTTCCAAAACTAAATGAGTTAAATAAAGCAGATAAATACCCCTCAATTTCCAACGTAAATAAGAGCTGGAAAACAGGGGGTAAAAGCTCCAAAGATAAAAACAATAAAAATAATGAAATTGATAATATAAAATTGCCCGACTTTCAAACCGAAAAAACACAAATTGAAAAAAGATTTTGTAAAAATTGCGGACGTGAAATTTCACACCAAAAAAAGGACAGTAAATTTTGTTCCGAAAAATATTTTGGCAAGTCTGCGAAAAAATGTAGAAACAAGGCAAGTAATAAAAATCGACAAAATAAACGAATTGAAAAAAGACAAGTAGAAATAAATAATTTAAAGGAACTAAATAAAATTTTGCCTGAAACGAATTATAATTTAAAAATTTTCAGAAATACAGATAAAGGCATAAAAACACAACGAAAAAAACAAAAAGAAGTAAAGCTACTTAAATATAAAAATTTGCGAAAAATCATAAAGGTACAAGTTTTTATAAATCGTAAAGCAATGGAATTTACAACCATGCGAGCCAAAGAACTAATAAAAACAATCATATCAATTAATATTAACATCTAAATTCTAAAAATGAAAAATTTATTAAGAGTACAAAAAGCAATAACAATGCACATGAGCGGATATACAGGCAAAGAAATTGCATCGAAATTAGAAGTAACTGAAAAAACAGTTAGCAACTGGTTAAAAGATGTAAAAGATATTAATCATGTAACCCACTTAATCGGTTTGCACAGGCGTTTTAATACCTTAGTAAATGATACTAAGGCAACTACAAAAGAAATTTTTATTTTGAATAATGTTATTTCAAGGATAGAGAAAAAAATAGAGACTGAAAAATATAATGTCGTTGTAATTGACTGAATGATAACAGTCTAATACAAAAAAATAGTTTTCGGAAATTGTTATAATGCTGACTTATAGGCAGTTGTACAATATCAAGAAAATAAACCTACTTTTCACCGTCTGAAATGGTACTAAATAACAAGGTTTATGCCTTATCATAGTAAAATGCTAATTCCATGACAAAACAACTTATAAAATGCCTGAAAATACCCTTTTTATTGCATGGAATTAGCAAAATACAGGGTTTAGAATTACCCTAAGCACCAAAAGAAGTAAAAAAGTAGTTAGGGGGTTTCTTAAAAAAAAGAATTATGAAAATACGCAAATTTCAAACTACGTTCTAATAATTTTCAAAAAGTACAATTTCCTACATACAAAAGTATATTAATTTTAAAAATAGTCTAAAAATGCGAAAAACAGAAATTCAAAAACAAAAAGCATACAAATATTATCTTAAAGGTTTGAACTCTAAGGAAATCGGCAAATTATTAGATATATCATTTAGAACGGTGCAAAACTACATGACAAAAGGCAAATGGAAAGCAAAAAGGCAACCTACCAACATCAAATATGAAACCTTGCGACTTTATGAAAGTGGTCTAACATACCCACAAATAGCAACGGAATTAAATATTAGCCGTGCATCTGTATATCTGTATTTAAAAGAAACCCGAACTTTCAAAGAAAAACAAGCCAAAAAACGGCAACAAAAAGTATAGTTCAAGTCTGCATAAGAAGTGAACTTTTGCTAATAATCAGTTAGTTATAGGATTGTGTAACCGTAAAAGTGGAACAAAAGAATTAAAAATAAAGCTCAAATTTATTAATCAGTTAAAAATCAATCATTTATGAAAAATGCAATTATTACAGAAAAAACAAAGGAAAATATTATAAAAGTTGTTACCGAAATATCTAAAATTATAGATATGTACGACAAAGATTTTATAACAAAAAATAAAACAGTAAAAGAAATATGCAATTTGAGGTTAAAAGATGCAAATATCTTAAATCTAAAAAATGAAATTTCTGAAATTATTGAAAGTGATTTGTTTTTTGAATTGTCTTTACCTGAAACTGTAAAAGTAATTTCAAATATAATTTTAACCACTTCAAAAGATTTTAATACAGAAATTGAAAAATATAAAAAATCTTATGCAGAAATGTACAACACTAAAAAAAAGACAGTCCATTTATTAGAATTGTCAATACATGACAAAACAAGTGAAACACCAAAAACAGATAAAAACGAACCTAAATTAAATAATCAGTAATTAATTTAATTATAATGAAATATATATACCAATATCCGAAATTAAGAATTTGCAATAACTGTAATTCTTTATTTGAAGAATATTCAATTACTTTTTTTTGTTGTAATGTTTGTAAAATGGAATTTTTAAGAAAACAAAAATATAAAAATAAACCAAAATACAGACAAACAAAGATTTTACCCTTTAAAAGCGTTTTTAAGATTGTAAAAAAAACTTGTGAGCATTGTAATAAAGATATTTCGGATATGCAGAAAAATACAAAATTTTGCAGTAAAAAGTGTAAAAAAAAAGCAAGTAAAGAACAAAAAGAACATGAAAAAAATATAATGTAAAAAAAGCAATACCATGAATTTAAAAGCATATATCAAAAGTCAGAAAATTACAAAAGATACGAAAAAAGTAAAATTGCAGTTTTTAAAATCGGTATCGGAGTTGTTATTGATGCCAAACACCCAAAATTTAAAAGCTACTGTAAAATATTTGTCAATATTAGCAAATAGTTATCATATACCTATAACAGCCCCTAAACTGTTAAAAGATGCCAATATTGAAACTTTATTGCTAAACAAAACAAGTGAAATAATAAAAAATAACAACGGATATAATATTTTGATACCCGAAATGTTAAAAATAATTGTTTCCTATGCCAAAATTAAGTGCGTGGAACTTAAATTTTAATATTTATGATACTTTTATGCAGAAATTTTTAAAAGCGGTTAAATCGCTTTTAAATGACAATAAAATACTATTGAAATGAAACTTTTTTAATTTTCTTTTGATTATTCCAAAAATTGGTATTAGTTTTGCAATGTGAAATCATACAACAAAAAAATATTAAGAAATCTGCTTATTCTATGGTGGTGGTTTGGAAACTGCACACGGTTCGTATGAACCGCACACACCTAAGGAATAAGCATTTTTTATTTAATTATGGTAGAATTTAGAAAAAATGATTTAGTTATTACAGTAAAAAATGCAGAGGTTGGAAGTGTAAATGATATTAGAAACGCACTAACTACGGCACTTGTACGGTTAAATTGTAGTGAGGGTATGGACTTTGAGAATGAAAGTTTTATTATCGGAGAGTTGTTAAAAAGCATTGCAATAAACCCTAATGTATTAGAAACGGTTTGTAATGAAAGTGAGTTTATCAGTAACTATAATTCACTTAATACAGTGCAAAAACGTTTCTTACAAGTAAAAACGCTTAAATTTAAAAGCAAAAGACTTGAAAAAGAATACAAACAAAGTTTCCAATTACATGAACAATAAGGAAGTAAAAAAACGTTTCTTTAAAAAGGAACGTTTTTTTTGTAATTACAAATAAATATTACAATATTTGCAGTCTCAAAAATGGTGTTTATAGCTCAATTGGTAGAGTTCCTGTTTGTGGTACAGGCGGTTGTGGGTTCAAGTCCCACTGTTCACCCTTATTAAAAAAGTCTTATAGGTTATTTCTATAAGGCTTTTTTTTGTTCCTTAAATTGCTTAAGTTCAAAACCATTGCTAATACTGAAATTCTTTGATGTAAAAATGACTTTTGCA
>JAOZMN010000171.1:5795-6491 GCA_029934265.1 Bacteroidales bacterium | reverse complement strand
TGTTCATTTCTACATATTTCTCAACTATTTCATCAAAAGTAGTTTCGGGCATTGCGTCAATTTGTTTTAGCGTGTTGCCAAGAAAATGTGATACGGCAAATTGAAAACCTCCTTTTGAAATGTTTTTTTGTCTGATTTGTCCTGCAAAATTATACAAGCCTCCAAATAAATAAGCGTGTATTTGTTGTAAACCATTGGCTGTGCCAACTTCTATGCTGTTAATAAAAGAGCTTTCAAACAGAGCATAAGCCTTTGTTTTGCTTTTGCCGTCAATGCTTTGGTCGCTAAATGTAAACCATTCGATAAACCGGTTTGCCTTTTTGCTCGGAAATGTTTTACCCAATGCAATAATTCCGCTATAATCCAGCACATCAGTAAATCGCTTTTTACCATCGGGTGCAAGAAGTTTCAACCGGGTAGTGGCACTAACCACTTCATTATTTTCCTTTTTTAACTTGGCTTTAAGGTATTTCCAATAGTTACGAGTTTTGGCATAGTTGTCTTGGTCGGTAAGAACCGCTACTATATCTAATACTGAAAACCACCACTTTGCATATTGTTCGTCCCATGAAGCACGCACTTCACGGTCGTTAAAAAAACGTATGGATATTTTTGCGTTGCTCATTTTTTTTTTAATTGAAAGTTGAAAAAACTTTTTCGTTTTATCTTTTCTTATCAATGTTTGGTTGAATAATC
>JAOZMN010000171.1:5468-5785 GCA_029934265.1 Bacteroidales bacterium | reverse complement strand
TTTTTTGGTATAAATACTTTCGAGTTTTTTAGTTTCGTTTGAAAAACGTCTAATTCTTTCTACAATTTTAATTTGTTCAGATAACTTAGGTAATGGAATTACTAAATTTTTAAAAAAGGTTAAACTTAAGTTTGCTCTTGCATTATTTACCTCATTATCATGCAATATATTTTTAAAGAATGGCGAATTAAGTAAATACATTAAATAATAATTAAAAATTTTATCAGGTAAACATCTCATCAAGCAAACTGCTTGATTAATATTTGTTATTTCTTCTAAATCAAAAGTTGTAACTTATTATATTGATGAATTGAAAA
>JAOZMN010000171.1:0-5458 GCA_029934265.1 Bacteroidales bacterium | reverse complement strand
CTTCTAAATCAAAAATTGCAGTACGACCAATTGAAGCTCCAACTATATTAGTAAGTACATCTCCTTTTTTTAATATTGAAGTCTTTTGAATATTATTAAATTTTTCTTCTAAATACTTTTTGTTATTAAGCAATAATTCACATGCTCCAACATTTTTACTTGTAAGAAAAAATATACCACCATTATCAACATAATTAACACCTTGCCAATTTGGAGAAGACCCTTTTGTTACAAGATTTGTTAATTGTTTAATCGGCTTCTCCTCCCAGTCATCACCTTTTTTCTCAAACACCCCTTGCAAATAACTCTCAAAAAGTTCTTTTGAATTTTTAAGGTTTTGTTCGGCATTGGCTTTTGCTTTGTCTATTTGGGCAAAGGCTTTGTCGAGTATGGAGACTATGCGGGTTTGTTCGGATAGTGGTGGAACTATTATCGTCAAAGATTTTAATTTTTCTTTATTTAATGTTTTTCCTTTTACTTTAATATCTCCCTCGGTTGCTTTATTCCAATCAAAAAAAGTAAAATAATAGAATAAATATTTTTTAGAAATATTAATTGACAAATCTATTAAAGACGCAATCGCCTCATTTGTAAATAAATCATTTCCAGCAAATGATACACGACCAAGAGTAAGTTTAAAACTGAGTATTAAAGTTCCTTTTGGGGTAATTTTAACATTGTTAGCACCTAAATTTGATATGTACTCTTTACTATCATACAGTTCTTTTCCGTGTATCATATCCGCAATTGACAACCAAATATTCGAGGTTTTTTTATCTTTATCCCAAAATTTTTCATTTTTACGGTAAGGGGTTTTTCCTAATTGAATTTCACATAACTCACTCAACTTTTTTATTTCCCACCCCTCCGGCAATTTATCATTAACCATTAATAATTCATCATTATCCATTATTTTCATTATTAAGTTGGGCTTCAATTTCTTCAATAGTAGGCAGATTATTTTTAAACTCCGTTGGTAATGATTTTACTATTTCGCTTTCCCGGTTTGATACTCCAATTGGGTTTTTAAAACCCGTCAGGGAGTATTCTACTACCAATTTGTCTTTATTTTTCACTAATAGTAAGCCTATGGTTTTTTTGTCTGTTTTGTGTTTCAAAACATCGTTCACCACATTTATATACATATTGAGTTTGCTTATGTATCCCGGTTTAAATTCGCCTGTTTTAAGCTCTACCACTACATAGCATCTTAATTTTAAATGATAGAATAATAAATCAATATAAAAATCTTTGCTTCCCAATTCTAAATGTACCTGTCTGCCTACAAAAGCGAATCCTTGCCCGAGTTCTAATAAGAATTTTTGTATGTGTGTTAGTAATTTTTTTTCAAATTCCAACTCTCTTAAATGAGCATCATTTCCCACAAAATCAAAAATATACGGGTCTTTTATAACTTGTTGTGCCAAATCTGATTGAATTGGCGGTAGTGCTTGTTTAAAGTTGGTTGTTGCCTTTCCTTCTCGTAGATGCAGTTGGCTTTCAATCTGAAAAACTAACATATCCTTGCCAAAACCTAACTCAATTGTTTTGTGAGCATACCAAAGTCTTATTTTGGGGTCTTTAAGCTTATCCATCAATACAATATTGCTTCTCCAAGGAATTTGTGCAACTGTGCGTTGCACAAATTCAAAATCTTGCCAAGTTTCAGCAAATTTCCGCATGTATTTTAGGTTTCTTGGTGAAAATCCTTTCATTGCAGGAAATTCTTGTTTCAGGTCGTACGACATTCTGTCTATTACTTTTGCACCCCAGCCTTCATTTTTTTGTTGTTTCAAAATTGAATTTCCAATATCCCAGTACAATAATAACATCGATACGTTTGCAGATACAATTGTTTTTAAGCGTTCTTTGGCTACTCTGCTTTTTAGGTCTGCAATAAAGTTGGGATACGAACCGGGTAAGTTAATCAAACTTTCAGGTATAGGAAAAACAAGCTCCTGCCTTTCTTTTCCTAATTGTTTTCTGTTTTTCTTACTCATAGCATTTCCGAAATTAAGTGAATAATTTTAGCACTTTCTTTATCCAATTCAGCCATATTTTTCAATATTTCATCAGGTTTGCGAAGTGGTGCTTCTTCGGGTGTGTTTGGATTTTTGGCAGACAAATCTAAGGTGTTTTGGTCAATATCTTTAATTTTTATTGTCCAAGAGTTTTCGCTTTCGGCTTTTGTTTTTTGCAGTTCTACAAATTCAGCTAAATCTTTTTCGTTAAGCGGATTTGTTTTTCCGAGAT
The DNA here is from genome assembly GCA_029934265.1 of Bacteroidales bacterium. Classification (GTDB taxonomy): domain Bacteria; phylum Bacteroidota; class Bacteroidia; order Bacteroidales; family JAADGE01; genus JAOZMN01. The sequence continues at coordinate 3,205 of JAOZMN010000171.1, read as the reverse complement.
TTCGGCTTAAATTAAGTTGGTAAAACCAAGTATTTTGGGTTTTCTTTCCTTTTTCAAAAAATAGCACAACGGTTTTAACTCCGGCACCTGTAAATGTTCCGCCCGGTAAATCTAAAACGGTATGTAAATTGCAACTGCTCAAAAGTTCTTTTCGCAAGGCAACGGAAGCATTATCGGTATTGCTTAAAAATGTATTTTTTATAACTACTCCGGCTCGTCCTCCGGCTTTTAGTATTTTAATAAAATGCTGTAAGAACAAACTTGCAGTTTCACCTGTTTTAATAGGGAAATTTTGTTGTACTTCGGCACGTTCTTTTCCTCCAAACGGAGGATTTGCTAATATTATATTGTAGCGGTCTTTTTCTTGTATGTCGGCAAGATTTTCGGCAAGAGTATTGGTATGAATAATATTTGGAGCTTCAACACCGTGCAGTATCATATTCATTATACCGATAATATAGGCTAATGATTTTTTCTCTTTTCCGTAAAAAGTTTTTTTCTGTAAAGTTGTAGTATCGGCAGTTGAAAGTTTTTTATTTTCATTAAGGTAATCATAGGCTTCCACAAGGAAACCTGCCGAGCCTACCGCTCCGTCGTAAATAGTATTCCCGATTTTGGGAGCAACTACTTTTACAATGGTTTTAATCAAAGGTCGTGGGGTGTAATACTCGCCACCATTCCTGCCGGCATTACCCATGTTCTTAATCTTGGCTTCGTATAAATGACTCATTTCGTGTTTTTCGGCATGAGTTCTAAAACGTAATTCGTCGATTAAATTTACAACTTCACGCAAATTATAACCGCTTTGTATTCTGTTTTTCAGCTCACTGAAAATTTCACCGATTTTATATTCTATCGTATTGGCACTTGTCGCTTCGGTCTTAAATTTTTTGAAGTATGGAAATAGCTTTACATTGATAAAATCTAAAAGGTCATCGCCGGTTAAGGCGTTATGGTCAATTTTTCCGGTTTCTAATTTAGGAGCTGCCCATGTTGTCCATTGAAATTCCGGAGCTATAATATTTGTATATGTTTTTCCTGTAAGTTCCGATGCAGTTTCTTTGTCTTTTTCTAAATCGTCCAGATATTTTAAAAACAAAACCCAAGAGGTTTGCTCTACATAATCTAATTCGCTTCCACAACCTGCGTCCTTATGCAAGATGTCATCAATATTTTTAAAAGTTTGTTCAAACATATATTTTAAATTTTTTATTTATTTTTCAATAATAGTTTATGTGATAAGTGGCTTATAAACTGCAAGATATGAAATGATTTATTATTTTATCACACTATTAAGGAATAGCTCTTTATTTTGATACAAATCTAAAAAAAAGAACTATGGTTTCCAAACAAGAATTAGCGAATTTATACGGGATTACAAAACAGACTTTAAAAATTTGATTAGATAAAGCATTTAACGAATACGAAAAACAAGTGCTTTTATTTTCAAAAAATCAAAAAATATGGTATAATAGACAAAATGGTTGTTTTTTTTAGTTCGTTTACTTCAAGAGGACAAAATGGTTGCTGTTTTTTTAAATAAATTTTTGAGTTAAAAATATTCAAATTATCTTTGTTCTATCAATCTAAACGGAAGTAGGCTCTGCTGGAGAGCAACCTACCAGGGATAAAATTGATGACTGACGAAAATGTCAAATCTAAGGAGTTCTTTTGGGAACTTCTTATATATTGACATAAAAACGGCTTATGAATTAATAGGAAGTGATAAGTTAAAAATTGTAACGCAGTTAATCCGAAAGGAAAAAGACAAAAAAGAAAGAGACAAGTTAAAAGTAAAATACTTGCCTGCAATAACTGTATCCGGAACATTTAACAATTCGCATCTGATTTCGGATATAAAAGAATATTCCGGATTAATGCAGATTGATGTTGATAAAATTCAAGATGTCCTGAAAATTAAGGAAATTTTCATTAATGATAAATATACAAATTCTTGCTTTATTTCTCCCTCCGGAATTGGAGTAAAAGCAATTGTTAAGATACTGCAGGACAAAGAAAAACATCTTGGTTTCTTTTTAGCCTTACAGCAATATTACAAAACCAAATACGATATTGAAATTGATAAAAAATGCAAAGATATTTCAAGGTTGATGTTTTTGTGTTCCGACCCCGATATTTTTGTAAATGATAAATCCGAAACTTTTACACAAATCATTAAACCCGAAACAAAAACGACAAATAAGCAAATTCAAAACGCTAACAATAACTACTCTTATCATAATCTTATTGAAATGGTCGAATTTGTGATTAATCAAATTAAGAGCAAGCAAATTGATATTACAAGCGGTTATGATAATTGGTTATCTGTCGGATATTCCTTTGCCGATGAGTTTGGAGAAGCCGGCAGGGGATATTTTCATGCTGTAAGTCGGTACAATTCAGAATACGACCAAGCAAAAGCAGACGAGCAATTTAATAAATGTTTGAAATATAAAAAAGGTGGTAATATTTCACCTTTTTTTGCCCTTGTCATCAAAAACGGTATTGAGCTTTCAAAAAACAATATTCCCACCAAAACTGACCGGAAACCAACATTAAAAAATCAAGTTTCAAAAAAAGCAAAAGAAGTTCCGATTAAAGAAGTTGATATTTTGACTTCCGAAATTATAAGAGACAGTGATAATATTGAAGATGATTTAAGCGAATTTGACTTTTTCATTCAAGACGGTTGCTATTACAAAAGAAGCGGAACAGGGAGCAAGTCCAAAGATATTAGAACCTCCAATTTTTTAATGGATAGTATTTACAATATCCACAACGGCACAAACGACAGCAAACGACTGATTAAGTTACAGAAGCGTAACGGAAAAATATCGCTTGCAGAAGTAAGAAGTTCCGAAACCAAAAAAGATACTTTTGAAATTATCCTTAAAACAAATCAATGCAGTTTCAGAGGAACAGGATTTGATTTGTCGGCAGTTTTTGAGTACCTGATGGACAGTGTATATTTAAGAATATTCTTTAAATATGCCTATACTTCCTGAAAATTGGAATACAAAAATTTGCCAAGTCCTAAAAAAAAAAGACGAGTAGTATATCCGAAAAATAATAAAAATTATTCCTTCTTTAAAAATATTCTAAATAAACTTTTCTGATATTTGAATTATTTTATAATTTTACAGATGAAAAATTATTATTTATTTTCGGGTGCTTCTTGGTTTACCGGATGACACTTAATTATTAG
>JAOZMN010000170.1:774-6524 GCA_029934265.1 Bacteroidales bacterium | reverse complement strand
AAAAAAATACCTTGAAATATTTTTAACAACTCAAATTTAAACTTGAGCCAAATTTTATTGTTTTCGGTAATTTCTATTTTTCAATGTCAAAATAAATATGCAGGAACTTAAACGTTTACCTTTTATAAGGCTTATTTTACCGCTGATAACAGGTATCATATTCGGTTTATATTTTGAAATAAATACCGACAAGTATTATATACTAATGCTTGTCGGTATTTTTGTATTGATTTTCTCAATAATATTCATAAAAAAATACAGAAAACAATATCTTTCAGGGATTTTTATTTTTATAAGTATTTTTTATTTTGGAACTTTATCCGTAGAAAAACATACAACTAATTCCTTCCGATTTACAGAAAAAACTATCACCGGAATTGCATTAATAAATGAACCTCCTCAAGAAAAACAAAAATCAGTAAAAACCTTTCTAAAATTTATTTCGTTAAAAAATGACAGTACATTTACGGATAATAATCAGAAAATTCTAAGCTATTTTGAAAAAGATTCTAATTCACTATCGCTAAAATACGGTGATATTATTTATTTTTCAGGAAAAATTCAAAAACTTAAAAATCCGGGTAATCCACATGAATTTGATTTTAAAACATATCTTGAAAGAAAGGGAATTTCCGGACAAATATATTTAAGTTCCGAAAAATATAAAATTACCGACAGAAATAAAGGAAATTTTATTTTCAAATTTGCATATCAATTACGGAAAAAACTCGTAAAAATATACGAAGAAAACAACATTTCAGGACAAGAACTTGCTGTTCTTTCTGCACTAACTCTCGGTGATAAAAGCGAACTCGACCCTGAAACAAAACAAGCATATTCTTCTTCCGGAGCAATGCACATTCTCGCCGTTTCCGGTCTTCATGTCGGAATTATTTTTATGATACTCAAAATTTTACTATCATTTCTCGACAAGTTCAAAATCAAGAAAAAAGAGTCCGGAAAAATAATCAAAGCACTGATAATCATATCATTCTTATGGTTTTTTGCACTTATTTCGGGACTTTCGCCTTCCGTGCGACGTGCAGCTCTCATGTTTTCACTTTTTATGATAGGAGATATTACCGGCAGACGTGTAAATATTTACAATTCCATTGCTGCATCTGCTTTTATATTACTTATTTACAATCCTTTTTTAATAGTAGATGTTGGTTTTCAACTATCATATTCGGCAGTAATTGCAATAATTTATTTCCAACCGAAAATTTATAAACTTTACATTTCTCAAAATAAAATTATTGACAAAACTTGGGCATTAATAACAGTCTCTATAGCTGCACAGATAGGGACTTTACCGATAACGTTTTTCTATTTTCATCAATTTCCGTCCTGGTTTATTCTCACAAATATTATAGTAATTCCACTTGCTTCCTTAATTGTATATTCGGCGGCGATATTGCTTCCTGTATCTTATATTCCTATAATCGGTTCGTTTACAGGCTATTTACTGAATAAAATAGTATTTGTTCTGAATTGGTCGGTAATGTTTATCGAAAGTTTACCTTATTCGGCGGTCAAAAATATAACTTTCGGATACAAAGAAATGATCATTATTTATGCACTTCTAATTTCTCTATCCCTGTATTTTATTTATCGAAAAATAAGAGCTTTACATTTTTCTTTATTGCTGATTATATTCTTATTGTTAAGTAATTTGTTTCTAAATTTTGAAAAATTTAATGATAAGAAAATTTTTATTTATAATTCAGGTAATACTTCGGCATATAATTTCATAAACGGAAATCAAAATATTGTTGTCGGTGATACAACTTTAATTTCCGATAATAGAAAACTTGAATTTGCCGCATCAAGTAATTGGTTGAATTTAGATAATGAAATTTTTACTTTTTTCGATATGCCGGATACAATTTTCATAAAAGATAAAAATTTCATAAAAAGAGGAAATTACATTTCATATGGAAAGAAAAATATAATTTTAATAACTGATAACAAGCAAGTTAATTATAACTCCATTAATAAAAAGCTAAATACTGATTATCTTATAATTTCAAAAAATGTTTACCTTTCCATGAAAGAAATAACAGATTTATACAATCCCGAATTAATTATTTTTGATTCTTCAAATCGAAAACATCGAATACAAAAATGGATTTCAGAATGCAAAGAACTAAATATTAATTATTTTTCAGTTCCGGACAACGGGGCATTTAGTGTGAGTTTTTGATTTTTAGATTTTTCTACCTTTCCATTTCGGTCTTATAAAAAAACTTAAAATTCCGATGATGCTTACATAAAACGGATAAATTACAAAAAGCAAAGGAAAATATTTTAATAATTTATATTCTTTTAATTGTTTTGAATAAGAAAAAATTATCAAAAAATCTGAAATAAATTTCAAACCGACTACAATCAAAAATATATAATAAAATTGCTCCGAAAAAAAAGCCGAAATTAAAAATCCTGTAACCGACAAGTTTGTTATTAAAATAACAAAGGAACTCAAAATTGTAAAAAAATCTTTATATCCCCTTCCCTTTGAAGACCAACGAATACGCTGTCGGACAAAATTTTTAATGTTTTTTTCGGCATCTGTTTTTACGATGGTTTCATCAGAATTTAAAAACATTATTTTGTTCGGATATTTTCGTTTTATATTGTGCATCAGGAACATATCATCTCCGGAAGCAAATTTATCGGACATGGGATTGTTAAAAGAAAGGAATGCTTTTTTTTCGTAAGCAAGGTTTACTCCATTGCACATTATTGGAGAGTTAATTCCGGCACTTCCAACGGTACTTGCCTGTAAAGCTCTAAATTCTAAGGATTGCAGGGCTTCAAAAAATGTTTTGTATGTTAATTCGACTCTACCGATAATCATTTTAGGTTTATGAGTCAAGTAAAACTTACCGATTAATGCAAGCCAACTTTTCCCTACTCTGCAATCGGCATCGGTAGTTACTATTAAATCGCCTTTTGCTCGCCGGAGAGCGTCCAAAATCGCCTGTTTTTTTCCTTGTTTCTCTTCCGATAGAACTATTAATGAAAAATTATCATTTCTTTCAATTATTTTTTTAGCAAAACTGTAAGTTTTATCTTCAGAGTGGTCATCAACAAGAATTAATTCAAACTTTGATTTTTCAAGATTTTGATTTTCAATATCTTTAAGTATATTTCTGATGTTTTTTTCTTCATTTCTTGCAGAAATAATTACCGAAATAAATAACTTATCGAAAGCAAACAAAGGATATTTATTTACTTTATTTGTAAATGTTATTCCTCTTGTTATCAATATTGAAAATAAAAAATATAATATTCCAAAAAAAATATAAAAAACCACCAATATTTACTAATTTAAAAAAGCGACAAATATTTGTCGCTTTAAATTTACAGACCTTCATCTGTTTCAATATTTACAAGAAATCTATTTTTTAAACCCTAATTTAAAGTCCTTCGATATGTAAATAATACAAAGTCGATAAGAAACCTTAAAAACTCGGACACGGAACTACTGCGCGCCTACGCAATCCTTCTAAATTTTTATTAAAATTATAAACAAGAGAGATTTCGTGCGAACCTCCTGTATGACCAAGTAATTTTGAAATTGTAATATCATAACTGTATCCTATTTTGATACTTTCGTTAATTTTTATTCCCACCAAAACAATTATTGCATCTATACTTCCGTACTTTCCTTTATCTGCATCTAAAATCGGAATTCCTCTGAACCATGCACCGAGAGTAAACGGGTCTTTTGTCCAATAAGCACCCAAATCTAATTGGTCATACTTATCTTGAATTCGATAATGCATCGTAAAAGTAACACTCTCCGGTTCAACCCCATAACGTTGTCTTCTTCGTTTCTGAACCAATAAAAGTTTGTAGCCTCCGAAAAGGTCAAGTTTTACCGGTACCGTTGCACTTCCTCCTGTCAATGATTGATTCGGTTCAAGAAGGTGATCCACCGTAAATCCTCCCCAGTAATCTTCGCTGTAAGCAAGCAGAGAGGCTGCAAAGTCGATATAACCTTTTTTTTCTAACGGTCGTACTTCGATAGTTTTATCTTTTAATGATCCGTCCGAAAGAAATTGGTCTCCGAAAGTAAGTTTATCAAAATTTAAAGAACGATTTGTGTATCTGAAATAGATACCCGGTCGAAGAAACCAAGCATTTTTTTTGTACCCTACATTTTCAGCCATTTGAATTTTGTATGAATACAACACTCCCATATCCGTGGCTGCCAAGTTGCCGGTTCCGGCTTGGTCTCTGAATAAAAATATCCCGATACCACTATTTGCTCTTTTAAAATCATGGTCTAAACCTACTGCAAAAGTAGTAAACACCCCCGGTATTTTAGGCCATTGGTCTCGATAATTTAATGATAAACGAGACCCTCCGCCTGTCATTCCCGTGAATGAAGGAGCTATTGTCATTGGTGTAGAGTAGAACTGCGAAAAGTGTGATACTTGTGCGTATAAATCTCCCAATGTAAGCAATAGAATTGCTACGCCGATGTGTATTGTTTTTTTCAATTTACCTGCTTTTTCTAAAATACAAACGTTATAAATTTAATTTTATTATACATACAAATTATATGCTTCGTTTAATTTAATCACTGATTAAACTCCGATTTAAAAATAAATGTAACACGTAAGTTATTTATTTATAGTTTATTATACCTGTGTGTGTTTATCTGCTGTAATAATACTGCAAATTTAATTCCAAAAATCATAAAATTTTCATTTTTTTGATTAATGAAACAATATACTTCTTAAATAAGTTTTTTATTACTGTTATTATTTACACGTAACCATTAAAAAAAAATCTGCAAACAAATGTTTTACCTGCTTTAAACTACTTGTTTACATAAATATTTGAAGATAATAATTAAGTGCCTCGTTTATTTCTTTTTTTTCTACAATCCTGTCAATTACAGGTTTGCCGACTTCTGAGATTAAAGTACAATTTATTTGACCGGCTGAATTTTTTTTGTCGTGAGACATTAAATTTATAATATTTTCAAAATCATCATGATTTATATTTATTTTTTCATATTTTTCCATGATTTTTCCTGTAAGCTCAAGTAATTCCATTACAGGAAAACCTTGTTTCTTATTAGATAAGAATAATTCACAAATCATTCCTTGTGCAACCGCCTCACCATGTTTAAGATAATTACCTTGTTCCGAAAAAAAACTTTCAAATGCGTGTCCGAAAGTATGACCGAAATTTAGAGCCTTTCTTATTCCTTTTTCATACGGGTCTTGCTCTACGATATTATATTTAATTATTATTGATTTCTCTATAAGAGAGTTAAGAACTTCATAATCTACATTTATTTCTGAAGTATCATAACCGGAAAGCCTATTGAAATATTTTTTATCGGAAATTACAGCATGTTTCAACATCTCCGCAAAACCGGATATAAATTCTTTATTATCTAATGTTTTCAGAAAATTTGCATCTACAATAACGTGTTTGGCTTGATTTATTACTCCTATTTCATTTTTAAGACCGTTAAAATTTATACCTGTTTTCCCTCCGGCAGACGCATCGACCTGCCCAAGTAATGTTGTCGGGATATTAATAAAATCAATTCCTCTTTTGAATGTCGAAGCGGCAAAACCGCCCATATCGGTAAGTACACCACCTCCAAGATTTATAAGTAATGATTTTCTGTCGGCTCTTGTTTCCGATAAAAAAGTCCATATACTTTCAAGAGTCCGGATATTTTTATTTTCCTCACCTGCTTTTATAGTGAAAATTTTGCTTTT
>JAOZMN010000170.1:0-764 GCA_029934265.1 Bacteroidales bacterium | reverse complement strand
TGGATTAATTAAATCCCCAAGCAAAGGAATACAATATTTTAATGTATTGGTATCCGTTAAATAAAATATTTGATTTTCTTTATATTCCGAAATTATATCACTAAGGCATAATTCACAATTATCCGTAACGATAATTTTATTTTTTGAAATTTCGGATATTTTATTTCTTGACATATTTTTATTTTTGATAAAGTCCGTTTAATAACAAACAATTTGACATACAGCCAATAAAGTTTGAATATACGGTTATCAGAACTTAATTTTAAGAGATCCCCCAAACTTCATTTCCGGAAGTATAACTTTTTAAATTTGGTAAAGTTATATATTTTTTTTTAAAGATACAATGATTAATAAGATTATATAATCTGAAATAAATATATATATCTTTACCGGAATTATATTATATTTGTAAAATAATTACAAAAAGTTTTGTTTGTGAAAATAATTTTTGAACTTAAATCAAAAAACAATGATGGATTTTAATAACACGGCAATTGCTTTTAAGAGTAAAAATAAAAAAGGACTCAATAAAGCTCATTTTCTTTACAGAGTATTAGCTCGCAAAGGACTAATGAAATGCGGACAAGCCATGACTAAGTTCGCAATGGCAATTCGTTTTCCGGTAAACTGGGCAGTAAAACCGACAATTTACAGTCTTTTTGTCGGAGGAGAAACTATTCCGGATTGTATAAAAACGGTCAGACATCTGGAAAAATTCAATGTTCGTGCGATTCTTGATTACTCGGTAGAAGGCAAGGAAGCCG
>JAOZMN010000169.1 GCA_029934265.1 Bacteroidales bacterium | reverse complement strand
AAACTGTCTGTAAGCCTAATACCGGAATATAAAAATCAGCGGGAATTTTTTTAAGATTTACGGAATCGGTAGTTTGATAAATAATTCCTTCAAAAAATCCAAGTTCTACAATATTTTTATAGGAATAACTCAGATAATTAAACTGTCCGTGTTTTTTGGTATGATAAGCGTAATATACGTGTGTAAAATCTTCAAATTGAGTAAATAAAGCGGTATATTTAAAACCTTTATAATTAATTGTCGCTTTTGCAAACGGATAATTAAAAGAATTATCCGAAAGTAACAAAGAACGATAACCTTCGCCGACAAAATGCTTATCGTGTCCGGCTTGTAAGTTAATGTTTTTTGTCGGTGAAAATGACAAATAACCGCTCGCCATTGCAAAATCGTGTCCTTTTTCGTTAAATGTTTTTGATGCTCCTTGTCCGGGAACGACAAGTCTTTCGAGTGCTATGGAGTCTATATAATTTCTGAAAAATGCTTGATTTTCAAAAAAGTTTGAGTAAAAAGAAAGTTTTTTACCTATACTTCCTTGAAATTCAATTCCTCTGGTATTTATGCTGTATTTTTGCGGTAAATTTTCAATATTTCCCTTTTCCAAATATAATAAAGGGTTTATCGACAAATTAAAATCATCAGTTTTAACGTCTATAAAATTTTCAAATAAAAATTTTCTGTAAAACCAATTTTTTTTATGTTTTTTGAAAAAAGATGTTTCTCTTTCATATCCGTAAAGTACGGAATCTATATTTATATATTTTTGAATTTCTTTTTTTAATATCGGTTTAAATCCTGTATTTACAGGGGTTTCAAGAGAGTTTACCACTTTATTTATTGTAATTGCTTGCTCATAAGCAAGTCGAAAATTTGTTTGTTGCGAAAAAACAACATTCGTTGTAATGAAAATTAAAATAAGAATTACAGTGCTTTGTTTTTTCATAATTTACATATTAAGGTCTATCTTGGAATCAAAGTGATTATCTAAAAATATCTGTTCTTATTCTTTGGTCATCGTCTTCAATTATACTCAGATAACTTTTATAACGAGATTTACTTATTTGTCCTGTTTTCAAAGCATCTTTTACAGCACAGTCCGGCTCGTGTATATGACTGCAATTATGAAACTTACACTCTGACAGTAAAGCAAACATTTCAGGAAAATAATGATGTATTTCATCGTTGTCCATATCCACAAGTCCAAGTCCTTTTATGCCGGGCGTGTCAATTACTCTGCCCTCTCCTATTTTGAACATTTCGGCAAATGTTGTTGTGTGTTTTCCTTTTTCGTGATAATCGGAAAGCTCTGCGGTTTTGAGTTTTAATCCGGGCTGAATTAAATTTATTAAACTCGATTTTCCTACTCCGGAATTTCCGGATATCAATATTGTATTATTTTTTATTAAATCTGTAACTGCTTTTATATTTATATTTTTTTCAACGGAAATCTTAACGCACTTATAACCAATATTTTCATAAATTTCGATTAACTCTGTCAGAATTTCATTTTCTTTGCTTTCATAAATGTCAATTTTATTAAAAATAAGTACCGGTTTTATTTTGTAAGCCTCACAAGTAACAAGAAAACGGTCGATAAAAACAGGATAGGTGCGAGGCGATTTAATAGTAATTATCAAAAATGCAAAATCAATATTTGCGGCAATAATATGTGCTTGTCTTGCAAGATTTATTGATTTACGAATAAGATAATTTCTTCTTGGCAATATTTTACTGATTACACCGGTATTGTCTTCTTTCATAAGCTCTAAAAAAACAATATCCCCGACGGCTATCGGGTTTGTAGTTTTTATTCCTTTAATACGAAATTTACCTCGCACCTTGCAAGCTGTAATTTTTCCATTATGTTCTACATCACACCAACTTCCTGTAGATTTTATTACAATTCCTTTATTCATAAAAAGTTATATTTTTAAAAAGTATAAAAAAGGAAGTTCTAAAAGGTATTAAAGAGTTCAGTCTAAAAAGTATATTTTTCTCAATCAGACCATTAGGGTTTTAGTTAAAAAACTGTAACTTAGACATTTAGACTTATTGAATTTTGTTAAATCAAACCCTAATGGTCTTTTTATACCAAACTCATTAAAGCCCTATTACTTGAAGTCCTTGTTCAAAAACTATATCTACCGGAATGCCGGCTTTGTTGATATTATCAAGGTCTTCTTTTAATTCCGTATCTATTTTTGATTTTTCTTTTACCCATTTTGCAGCTTCTTCATAATTTCCGTCTCCTTGCAATACGAGTATTTTTTCGGTAAGGGAGGTCATGGCTTCTTTCATTTTTTCAAAATCGACTTTATAAGTTCCATTTTCCGGGTTTCTTGTAAAAGCACCTTTTTCTTTGAAATAATAATAACGCAACATATTTGCCTTTCCGTGCGAACTCGATACTCCGAAACGAACCGAACGGAAAATACCTGCCATAAAAGTAACATAATTATCCATTAAATCTTTTTCCGGAAATTCTCCTTGTTCGTAAAGTTCTGTAATAAAAAACAATCCGAGAATATCAGCTTTACCCTCTTCTATTGTAGTAGAAACTTCTTTAAGAGCTTTGCTTACAGTCATATCTGTACCTATTACGTTCCTGATACCAAGTCCGTGAGCAGTTTCATGAAACATTGTATTTTCAAAAAAAGCATCAAAAGTAATATGTTTTTGTTGTGTTTGGTCAATAACAACTTTGCTTATCGGAACAAGAATATTGTCAAATTTTGCACGCATTGAATTTTTAAGTTGTAAGCGTCTGCTTCCTTTTGCTTCGTGTACCCTTTCGTCGTTCGGAAGGTTAATTGCTATTGTCTTGCTTCCGGCATTACAATCACCCGCATAATATATTACGTCATAAGCACCGAGATCAGAATTTGTACCGGGTTTTTCGGCTTTATATTTAGCTTCAACCGGTAATTTTGTTTGCATTTCAGGAAGCATTGCAGCGTATTTTGTAAGTTTTTCACTCCATTTTTTATCTTTTATCAAAATAAATGCTTCATGTGCGGCTTTATAATTATATAAGGCATCTTCATAGTTTTCAATCGGTCCGACAACAAAATCTATGGTGTTTGTTTTCATATCCATCCAAGCCATATCTGAAGCAAGATAATCATCTGTAAGTAAGGCTTCTGCACGCAGTTCGAGATATTTTTTAAGTCCGCTGTCTTCTGCAAGTTCGGATGCTTTTTTTAATAATTCCGCTACTTTTCCGGTTTGTTCTTTAAATGCTTCATGATACCAAACGGCTTGCAGCTTTCCTTCTGCATCTCTCTGTATAAGTGTATATTGACTTTCCTTGTCGGGATTTTCAAAAGCAGTAAATTCATCTTTTGTCATATCCGGCGGATAAAAATTTGCTCCTTTCGGTTTTTCTCCTGCACCGTCAAGCCATGCTTGATTTCCGTTCAATCTTTCCCAAGGTCCGTAATTGATTAATGCAAATTTCTTTTCGTTTTCATCGGAAATTCCGGACATAAATTTCTCTTTATCTCCGTAAGTTTGTTTCCAATAAATATCGTCCATTATTTGTGCTGCTTCAAAAAGTAAAGGCAACATTTGTTTTTCTTTTTCCGTAAGCCCGGAAATATCTGTTGTCAATTTTACGGAAATAAACGCATCGACTTTTTCTTTCATGGGATTTGTAGTTAGTGTGTCTGTTGTTGCTTGCTCTTTTTCTTTTTTCTCCGATTCATTACAGGAAAAGAAATTCAAGGACATAATTGCAAGTCCGATAATTAAAATATTTTTTTTCATAAGTGTACAATTAGTTAGATTAAAGATTTAAAGTATCTATATTAATTTATTGAAAATAAGGCTTATAAGTAGCAATTACGCATCTACTATAAAACTTTGGCAAAGTTGTTTTTTTTAAGATTTTTCTTCTTCATATTCCAATAAAGAATCTTTAAAGTTTTTTGTTGTAATTCTTTTTTCAAGCGAAAGTAACAAAGATGGCAATAAAACAAGATTTGAAAGCATCGCAAAAAGCAATGTAATAGCAACAAGCAAACCTAAGGCAACTGTTCCGCCAAAATCAGACAAGGTAAAAATTCCGAAACCGAAAAATAGAACTGTTGCAGTGTAAGTAATACTTATTCCTGTTTCTTTTAGCGACTCTATTACAGACTTTTTAATATCCCATTTTGTTATAATGAGTTCTTGTCGATATTTAGTTAAAAAATGTATTGCATTATCAACCGAAATACCAAAAGCGATACTGAAAACCAATACCGTCGATGGTTTTATAGGTATTCCTGCAAAGCCCATAATAGCCGCGGTAAATATCAACGGTAATACGTTGGGAAACAAAGATATAACAACCATTCTGAACGATGAAAACATTGTCGCCATAAATACAGAAATAAGAATAACCGCCAATCCGAGACTTGTAAACAAGTTATTTACAAGCACTTCCGTTCCTTGTGTGAAAATTATACTCGAGCCGGTTACATAACTTACATACTTATCTTCTGGAAATATTTTTTTCAGGTCTGCATCTATATTTTTTGCAAACTTTTTCATTTCAACACTTCCAATGTCTTTTACTCTCATACTTATTCTTGCTGTTTGTAAATTACTATCGACAAAAGTTTCGGCTATTTTTGTATTGTTTGAAGAGTTTTTTACGTAAGATAAAATAAAATTCTTTTCCTGAGAACTCGGCAGCAAATAATATTTTGGATTTCCATTATAAAAGGCTTGTTTGGCAAGTTTTACGGCATCGACTACTGAAGACGATTTAGATATAAACGGATATTTTTTGATTTCTTCTTGAAACTGCTCTATTTTTTTAAGAGTCGATAATTTCAATATACCTTTTTTCTTTTTGGTTTGTACTGAAACCTCCAAAGGCATTACTCCGCCTATGTTTTTTTCAAAAAAACGTAAATCTTTAACTACTTGGTTATCTTCAGGAATATCATCAATTATAAATCCGATACTTTTAACTTGTAAAACCCCGTAAATACCTATTAATAAAAGAATTGCAACACTTACATAAACAATGTTTCTTTTTTTTTGAGAAAGATATACAAAAATATCTACAACCTTATTTACCAATTTAAAATCGAGATGTTTTAAATGTCTCTTTTTCGGGGTATTTATAAAACTAAAAAATACAGGTATCAAAGTTATCGAAAGTACAAAAACTCCCATGATATTCAAAGAAGCCAATACACCAAATTCTACAAGTAAACGATTTCCGGTAACTATGAAAGTGGCGAATCCTACGGCGGTTGTCAAGTTTGTAAGGAAAGTTGCATTCCCTACTTTTGAAATAACTCTGTGAAGTGCTTTTATTTTATTACGATGCGATTTATATTCTGCATGAAATTTATTCAGTAAAAATACGCTGTTCGGAATACCGATAACTATCAGCAACGGTGGTAACATTCCTGTAAGTATTGTTATTTTATATCCGAAAAGATGTACTGTTCCTAATGCCCAAACTGCACTTATTCCAACTATCAACATGGAAAAAAATACAACTTTAAAGGAACGAAAAAATAAATAAAGTATCAAAGCCGTAATAAGCATCGCAAAAACGGTAAAAAAACCAAGTTCTTTTTTTATCATTAAAGCAATTTTTGTTCGAGTATAAGGCAAGCCGGAATATCGTAGTTCTACTTTGTGTTTTTTACCCCAAGCATTCGTAATTTTTTCAATATTTACAACAAGTTTTTCCCTTCTTTTACTGTTCATATATTCTTTTTTCCATGTCAAAGCACACAAATAAACATTGCTTGAGTCAAAATAAACAAGGTCTTTATAAAAAGGATATTTTTTAAGTTTTAATGAAAGTGTATCTAATTGTTTTTGAGTTTGTATTTTTGAAGGAAATATTTTTAGCGGAACAAATTTTTTATCGGTAGTATCTTTTTGAAGTTCTACCAAATCATTAACGGACAATATATTTTTAATTCCTTCAAATTTTTTCAAAGTATCTTGAATAGAAATCCAGTCGTTAAATTTTTCTTTTTCAAAGAAATTTTTATCTTTAAAACCAATAACCATAAGGCTGGCATCTTCCCCAAAACGTTCTTTAAATTCCTGCATTCTCATATAAACAGGGTCATCTTTGGGCATTAAAGCTGCGTATTCGTAATCCATTTCTATCTTAGTTGCATGATAAGCCATAAAAACAGTTATCAATGCTACTGCAACAAGAAAAATCGTTCTATTTCTAAGAACCGTTCGGGCTATAAAACTCCACATATATCAATAAAGGATTAATTATAAATATTCAAAGTTTTATAAAACAATAAATATCAACACGTTATACTTTTAAATTAATTATATTCTCTCAAATTATTCAATTCAGACAAAAGTAAAAAAATATGTATGATTTTAAAATAAAAAAACTCCTCTTTAAATTAATAAAGAAGAGTTTTTTGTATATAAATACTCTTACAAAAAAAATTACATATTCACTTATTAATAACAAGCTAACCTGCAAATGTTTACACAAACACATGAGTAACATAAAATAGGTCAAAGACCACTAGTGTCCCATTAAAAC
>JAOZMN010000572.1 GCA_029934265.1 Bacteroidales bacterium | reverse complement strand
TTTTTAATTGCAATAATAATCAGGTATTATGAAAAAATCAGTTTTATTTACATTAGCGGTAGCAGTGATTGCACTACTAAGTAGTTGCAACAACTACGAAGCAAATACCGGCGAACTTACAGGAGTCGGAGACGGAAAAGATTGGTACGAACCCGACCCTTTCGGAATGGTATTTATTCCGCAAGGAGCATATAATATGGGACCGAATGACCAAGATATAGCATTTTCTTATAATACACAATCCAAAACAGTTTCAATAGATCCTTTTTGGATGGACGTAACAGAAATTACAAATAGTGAATATAAGCAGTTTGTACGTTGGGTAAGAGACTCTATTGCTAAACGTATGTTGGTAAAAGCCGGTATTGACGATTATAAAGACCAAAGAGACTGGAGTAATGTAGATCCTGCTGTTTATGACCACGATAACCCAAAAACCTGTTATCTTAATCAGGAAAAAGAAGTTGAATGGAACTCGGAAGAAGAAGAGGTGCGAGAGGCACTAAGACCGTTATTTGTTCAGCAACACGAGCAATTTTACGGACAAAAAGAGATAGATGCTCGTAAACTTGTATATGAATATTACTGGGTTGATTTAAAGCAAGCCGCAAAAAGAACAAACAGATATAACTTTAATGATGATTTTACCGGAGGTGAATACAAAGGTACGGTTATTGACGAAAAAGGAGAGGTTGTCAGAATAAAAGACCGTTCTTCATTTATAATGAAAGGCAGAATTAATGTATATCCCGATACACTTGTTTGGATGCAAGATTATACATATTCGTTCAACGAACCTCTTGCAAAAACTTATTTTTGGCATAAAGCATATAACGATTATCCTGTTGTCGGAGTCGATTGGTTACAAGCAAAAGCTTTTAGTATTTGGCGAACGGAATTAATGAAATCTTATCAAAAATCAATCGGCGAACAGCCTTTCCAAGATTACAGACTTCCAACGGAAGCTGAATGGGAATATGCAGCGAGAGGCGGATTGTCGCTATCTATGTATCCATGGGGCGGACCTTATACTCGAAATGTAAACGGTTGTTTTATAGCAAACTTCAAACCTTTAAGAGGACGTTACGGAGAAGATGGTGGAAATAGAACTCTTGAAGTTATGAAATATGCACCCAACGAATATGGTTTATATGATATGGCAGGTAATTTGGCGGAATGGACTGCAAATGCTTTCGATGAATCTGCATACAGTTTCACGCATGACTTAAATCCGGTTTATACTTATAACGCATTAAGAGAAGACCCTCCTTCGCTAAAAAGAAAGGTAGTAAGAGGCGGTTCTTGGAAAGATGTTGCATATTTCTTGCAAGTTGGAGTCAGAACTTTTGAATATCAAGATACTGCAAAATCATATATAGGTTTCCGTTGTGTAAGATCTTATATGGGTAGAGATGCTATGGATTGGGACGCTTCTCGATTTTAATTTATAGAAAAATTATTATTGCATAAAAAAACTTCTTTAAAATTTAAAGAAGTTTTTTTATGCAATTTAATGAGCTTTGAATAAAAAAATACAAGGTTTGTTTAGCAAAATAATAATAAGACTAAACACCTTAGGTACAGATGATTATTTTAAATCTCCCGCCGATGATAAGTTCATAGAGCCGTTTATATTTTTTTAGAATTTATAAATTTAATGGACTTTGGCAAGAAAATTGTATTAAAATATTATAATTTTTAAAACATAATATGAATC
>JAOZMN010000168.1:4268-6529 GCA_029934265.1 Bacteroidales bacterium | reverse complement strand
CTCAGATAATAAAAAACCGGAATACTACCTCCAAGACCTCCCGCTTACAGATTCGCTTGTTGAAATTTCAGACAAAAAAATTGCCAAAGCAATGTACAATGTCGGAGTTATATACGACCGAAAAATGGAAGATTATTCGGAATCGGTAAAGAGTTACGAAGAACTTATAAAACGTTTTCCAAAAGATAAAATGATTATTGAAACTTACTTTAATTTGTATATGCTTCACTACAAAAAAAAAAAAAATAAAGCAAGGGCTGAATATTACAGAAAAAAAATTCTAAAAGAATATCCGTACAGTAAATATGCCAAAATATTGAAAAATCCGAACTACTTGAAAACTCTTGAAGAAACAAAAGACAAAATAGATGCTATATATGCCGATTTTTACAAAGCATACAAAAATAAAGATTATAAGCAAATGTCAAATTCTTACCAAAATGCAAAAAAACTTTCTCCGGACAATGAATTAATACCTAAGTTTATGTTTCTGACTGCGATTTCAGAAGGCGAGCAAGGCAAATCGAAAGCAATGGAAACTTTACTTCAAGAAGTTATAAAAAAATATCCCGACGACCAAGTTATCCCTCGTGCAAACAACATTCTCGAAGTTATTAAAAGCGGAAAACACGACCCTGATTTATTTCAATATGACGAAAAATCGGATTATTTTTATACTATTGTAACAGAAAATGATACAACTTTACTAAACAAAATAAAATTAAAACTTACCGGTTTTAACGTTGATATTTTTCCGGACAGAGACATGAAAATCGAGAAGAAACCGATTAACGATACTCAAATTCAACTAACGGTAAAAACAATGCTCGGCAAGGAAGAGGCTATGAAATATTTTAACGAACTTAAAAGTAAAAATCTGTACGGAAAAATATCAACCGAAAAATATCGGCATTTTGTGATAACAAACGATAATTTCAATAAACTTCAAAAAGCAAAATTCGTAGAAAAATATATTACTTTTTTTGATAAAAATTACCTGAACAACGAACGATAAACAATGTACAATGTACAATGTACATAATAACAATTTACAGTTTTTAAAAATCAAAATTTGACCATGAAAATATTATTAAAACACGATGTAGGAATAAGTAAAGCGACAGATTGTTCCAAAAAAATTCTTGATACTTTAAAAGAAAAACATAAAGATAAGATTTCTAATATGGTTCAAAACTGGACAGGCAACAAATCCGATTTCTCATTTAAGGTAATGAATTTCAATATCAAAGGAACACTTGTCGTGAACGAAAAAGATATTGTAATATCGGCAAAACTGCCACTCGGAGCTTCCCTGTTCAAAGGAATGATAGAAAAAACAATAAAAGAACATTCCGATGAAATGATAAAAAAATGTAAGGAAGAGTAGGCTTCTTACAACCAAAAATGATATAAATATTTAATATTTTTAATCGTATATCCGTTTTTTTCGTAAAAACTGCTTGTGTATATTTCAATTGAAATATACACAAGTCGCATTATTTCTGTATTCCGCTCTAAAATAGGAACAATGTAATGTTTTTTTTCATTACAGGGACCAGCGGTGTTGAAGTATTTTTCCATGTTTTTTTTTTAACAAGCTACAATATTAATAATTTTATCTTTATAGTTTTCTTTTTTCCAGTATATTTTTTCGTCCCATGTTGGTGTTTTTCTTCTGTCAAAAATAATTAACCAGCCTATTTTCTCGCCAAAACCATCCATATATTCTGAAAGTTGTTCTAAACCGTCTGGAATTGTTTTGTCACCATATCGTATTTTAAGTTCTATAGGATATTTATTACCTTTAAAGATTACACATAAATCTATGCGTTTTGTGCCATAAGCATATTCTCGTAATATTTCTCCGCCTCCGTTTATTATTCTTTGTAGAAAGGCTTGTAATATTAGGTGTGGTGCGGCTTCTTTATATTGATATTTTTCTATCCAAATATCACTATTTTCTCTCCAAAATATTTGGAATGCTTTTAATAAGCTATCCATATCAATTTTTCCTGCTTTGTTTATCCATATATTTTTTATTTTGGATTCTAATTCAAATTGATTGTTGTATGATAATTCTCGGATAATTATTTCTGCATAAATTGGATTTGCTGGTTTTAAATTTTTATTTTGTTCAATTATTAGTCCAAGGTCTTTGCAGTATTGCAAATTGTCATTTCTGAAATTTAAGTTGTCATTTTTTTCTGTTGTTATAATTATTGGTTCGATAACTTCTTGTACTCGTTTATCTTTTAGTTTGT
>JAOZMN010000168.1:946-4168 GCA_029934265.1 Bacteroidales bacterium | reverse complement strand
GTTGTTATAATTATTGGTTCGATAACTTCTTGTACTCGTTTATCTTTTAGTTTGTCGAGAAGACTATCTATATGTGTGTCTCTTCTTAATATTATATTTTGAATAGCTTGTTGGACATGTTTTTTTGTTATTGATTTTGAAAAATTATTTTTTAAAATTTGTTCTATTATTTCTGTCGCAATGGCATTTACAAGCCAAGGTTGACCGTTAGTTTGTTTGTAAATAAATTCAATTATTTGTTTTTCAAAAACTTGTCCTTTTGCTATTGTATGTTGTTTATAAAGTTCGGCAACTTGCCTTTCCGTAAAATTATCTAATGTAAATGATTTTTGAATAATATTAAATGGACTTTTAGAGCCAAGCGTGTCTCTTCCTTCTCGTATTTTGGATTTGTAATCTCTCACATCTCGCAAACCTACAAGTGCTATACTGTGTACAAAAGGGACTCTATCTTTTGTAACATATCCGCTACGTAATTGTCGCAAAAATGACACTAATGTTCCGTCTTCAAGTCCATCAATCTCATCAAAAAATATAATTAAAGGCTTGTCAAGGATTTTACAGAAATTAATAAGCGACATTCGTATTAATGTAACAGTTTCTTCATTTTGGTAATTCGAGGCAAATTGTTCTTTTTTTTGTATCTCCGACAATAAAATTGCATCTTTGATTACTTTCAAAATCTGTTTTAAACCTATTTCTGGTTCAACAAAAGTTTGCACTTCTTCCAACGAACAATAAAGGGCATAATAATCAGTGCCTTGATTTATATGTTCTACATATTTTTTTATTAATGTTGTTTTTCCTGTTTGCCTTGCTGCATGTATTACAAAATACTGCCCTCTGTTTACAAGTCGCATTATTTCTGTATTCCTTTCTAAAATAGGAACGATGTAATGGTCGTTTTCATTACATGGTCCAGCGGTATTGAAGTATTTTTGCATGTTTTTTATTTTTTTTCAACAAGCTACAATATTAATAATTTTATCTTTATAGTTTTCTTTTTTCCAGTATATTTTTTCGTCCCATGTTGGTGTTTTTCTTCTGTCAAAAATAATTAACCAGCCTATTTTTTCATTGAAACCGTCCATGTATTCTGCAAGTTGTTCTAAGCCATCTGGAATTGTTTTGTCGCCGTAGTGTATTTTAAGTTCTATTGGATATTTATTGCCTTTAAAGATTACACATAAATCTATGCGTTTTGTTCCATAAGCATATTCTCGCAATACTTCGCCTCCTCCGTTTATTATTCTTTGTAGAAAGGCTTGTAATATCAGGTGTGGAGCTGCTTCTTTATATTGATATTTTTCTATCCAAATATCACTATTTTCTCGCCAAAATATTTGGAATGCTTTTAATAAGCTGTCCATATCAATTTTCTTATTCTTATCAATCCATACGTTTTTTATTCTTGATTTCATTTCTTTTTGCATGTGGAAAGATAATTCTCTAATAATTATTTCTGCATAAATTGGATTTGCTGGTTTTAAAATATCATTAATTTCATTAACTATTCCAAGGTCTTTACAATATTGCAAATTATCACTTGCAAAATTAAATTTATTTTGTTCTTCTGTTGTTATAATTATTGGTTCAATAACTTCTTGTACTCGTTTATCTTTTAGTTTGTCGAGAAGGCTGTCTATATGTGTGTCTCTTCTTAATATTATATTTTGAATAGCTTGTTGGACATGTCTTTTTGTTATTTTTTCAGAAAAATTATTTTTTAAAATTTGTTCTATTATTTCTTTAGCGATTGCATTTACAAGCCAAGGTTGTCCGTTGCTTTGTTTACAAATATATTTTATTATTTGTTTTTCAAAAACTTGCCCTGTTGCAATTGTGTGTTGTTTATAAAGTTCGTCAATTTCTTTTTCTGTAAAATTATCTAATGTAAATGATTTTTGAATAATATTAAATGGACTTTTAGAGCCAAGCGTGTCTCTTCCTTCTCGTATTTTGGATTTGTAATCTCTAATGTTTCGCATTCCTACAAGGGCTACACTATGGACAAAAGGAATTTCTGGACGATTTACAAAACCATCTCTGAGTTGTCGTAAGAAAGTAACTAATGTGCCGTCTTCAAGTCCGTCGATTTCATCAAAAAATATTATAAGCGGTTTATCTATTTCCATACAAAAGTCGCTAAGTGCAACATTTATCAGTGTGCTTGTTGTTTCGTCTTTTGTATCTACTCCAAATTTTTCTTTATATGGTATTTTTGAATATTTAAGAGCTTTTTTTATAACACTGAATATTTGTTTGATACCAATTTCTGGTTCTATAAAAACTTGTACGGCCTCAAGGGTGCAGTACAAGGCATAATATTTATTGTCTTTATTTATTTTATTTACAAAGGCTTTTATTAATGTTGTTTTACCTGTTTGCCTTGCCGCATGTATTACAAAATACTGCCCTCTGTGTACCAGTTGCATTATTTCTGTATTCCGCTCTAAAATAGGAACGATGTAATGGTCGTTTTCATTACACGGTCCGGCGGTATTGAAGTATTTTTCCATATTAAAGATATAAAATTTATTTACCCGAAAGTTTTATTAAACTAACAATTACAAGCAATAAGCCGACTGTTTTTTTTTCGATATTTCAAGTGCATCTGTACAGCTTGTTGTAAGTAAGGTTTTTCTAAAGCCATATTTTTCTTCAAAAAAAGATTGACATTTTTTTGTAAATTCTCCATTGCCTGATATATGGTTGTTGTCATATACTGCTTGAAAAATATAATGTGTTTCTTTACCTGTAAGGTGGGGTTTGTTGAATGGTATCATTTATTAGATTTTTATTTGTTAAGCTCTAAGGATTACTTAATGTTGCTTACGCACTGGTGTAATATTAATATAATCAGTTATTTATAATTAAGTAAATATACAAATAATTTTTCATAGGTGCTTACTTGTTAAATTTATTATCTAAAACGAACTCGAAACTTATTTAATGGAAATATTGATTTTCCATCATGTTCAAAGTTCGCTTCTGTAATTTTTAATAAACCTTTTCCACATACAATAACAGGAAAGCCATCTGTAAAAAATAATATTTTACCAATATGTCTATTCTCGATTATTACATCTTTAACTATTTCTGACTCTTTAATTACTACCACTTTGTTGTTTATTGTAGTTTTCGCTCCTGTAAAAGGGTATCCTACGGTATCTATAAATCTTGCAATGTACGTACTACTTTTAGACCATTTAATAAAATAGT
>JAOZMN010000168.1:0-936 GCA_029934265.1 Bacteroidales bacterium | reverse complement strand
TCCAAAGACTGTAAGTCGCTAATTTCTCATTTTGTTTTTGAGCTTTTATGGTAGTATTATTTTTTATTAATTTACAAAGTTCTAAAACTATCTCTGTATAAATAACAGCAACACGTTCAATTGCTTTGTGTATTTTTATAGGGTAATTAAGTAGTATTTTTTTTTGTAAAATGATAGCACCAGTATCATATTTTTTTTTTGCGAAAATAGCAGTAACTCCTATTTCTTTTTCGTTGTTTAATAATTGATTAACTAATGGAGCAAAACCTCTATATTTAGGCAATAAAGATTCATGTAAAACAATTAATTTTGTTTTTTCAATATTAATTAATCTACTCCAAGAAACTGCTATTGAAATATTACTACATTTATCCGTGTCAAAATTTGTTCGTGAAAAATATATAATATTATTTTTTTTACATGAGAATATTATTTCATCAGAATAATCATTTTCAACTTGCTTATCAATATCTACTACAACACAATTAACAATATCTGTTAATTGTGTATTAACTATTGATTTGAGTACCGCTAATCCCTTATAAGTTTTTAAGAAAAGGGTTATTTTATTATCCATAAATTATATTTTATCTTTAATTATGTACATTGGTCTTTCTTTTACTTTTTCAAAAATTTTGCCTATATATATACCTATTATTCCAAGAATAGAAATGTTAATTCCAAATAAAAACCAGACGGAAACTATAAGGCTTGCATATCCAATAATCTCAATTTCTCCTATGAAATATTTTCTAAGATAGTAAATTGCTATTAAAATTGAAATTAAAACAATTAAGAAACCAAATTTAACTACTAACTTTAAAGGACGGTTTGAAAATGAAATTATATTATTAAAAGCAAGATTTAATAAACTTTTTAATGAATATGACGATTTTCCTATTCCTCGTTTACTGTGTTTTACTTTTATCTTTGTTT
>JAOZMN010000571.1 GCA_029934265.1 Bacteroidales bacterium | reverse complement strand
AAATGGAATTACTTAAATGGTTTAAAGCTGAATTATCGAAAAAAAATGCAAAACTTTATATATCGTTTCCCGGTTTGCAAAGCTCGACAGTAAAAAAATCAATGAAAAGCCTTAATTATATCGAAAAAAAACTTCTTGAAAATAATTTTGTTTTGCTTGGAACACCTCAAAAATACAGCATACCTGACAGTTTGATATTTAATACTGTTTATCACCTGTCCAAAAAAGGAGTTGATTATCGAACTGCTTTATTAATAGAAGATTTAAAGAAACAAGGCTTATAGATTATTTCAATAATGCTTATACGATTTTGACCAATTAAACACGTAAAATGAAAAAATATACCGAATTAAGGCAAGAATTACATTTAGACCCCTTAAAAAGCAATAGTGAAAATCCGGCATATTTTACACATTATATTCATAACAAAAACAACGATGCCGGCAAATACTACAAGCAAGAAGCAGAAAAATTTATAAGTTCAATAAAAAAAACATCAAGTAAATATTTGCAGACAAATTATAAATTCGACGTTCCTTTCCCTACTCCGAAAAATCCAAAATTTACATTTATAGATTTATTCGCAGGAATCGGCGGTTTCAGGACTGCAATGCAAAACTTGGGCGGAAAATGTGTTTTTTCGTCTGAAATAGACAAATTTGCAAAAAAAACTTACGAGGTAAATTTCGGTGAAATTCCATTTGGAGATATTACGAAAATTAAAGAAAAAAACGTACCGGAACATGATATTTTATGTGGAGGTTTTCCTTGTCAATCCTTTTCGATAGCAGGAAAACGAAAGGGTTTTAAAGACGAAACGAGAGGAACTTTATTTTTTGATATTACACGAATAATTGAAGCAAAACAACCGAAAGCATTTTTTCTGGAAAATGTAAAAGGATTGAGAAAACACGATAAGGGCAAAACTTTAAAAACAATTTTAAAAGTTCTGCGAGAAGATTTGAATTATTTTGTTCCGGAACCACAAGTAATTAACGCAAAAGATTTCGGAGTTCCACAAAACAGAGAGCGAATTTTCATAATCGGTTTCCGCAAAGATTTGGGAATAACAGAGTTCAAATATCCGGAACCGTTAAAGAAAAAAGTAAAGTTTGAAGATGTAAAAGAAAAAGAAAAAGTCTCCGTAAAATATTATTTATCAACAACTTATCAGCAAACTTTAAAAAATCATAAGCAACGACACGCAAATAAAGGTAACGGTTTCGGTTTTGAAATTATTCCTGACGATAAATGCGCAAATGCAATAGTTGTCGGTGGCATGGGACGTGAAAGAAATATTGTAATAGATTGCAGATTAACCGATTTTACGCCTGTAACAAAAATTAAGGGAGAAGTAAATAAAAACGGTTGGCGGAAAATGACTCCGAGAGAATGGGCAAGATTGCAAGGTTTTTCCGATAATTTTATAATTCCGGTTTCAGATGCTCAGGCTTATAAGCAATTTGGTAATTCTGTTGCAATTCCGGCAATTCAAGCAACTGCCGAAATATTAACCGGTATGATGAAAAATGCCGAAAAGAAATGATATAATATCGTAAGAATAAAAATACGTTACAATAATTTACAATTTATTGAGATATTGATATACATTTAGATTTAGTAAATTAAACAAAACTTCAACTAACCTGCATAATTCATAAACTTTCTATTACAATATTAAAATGTACGTCATTATTGACAATCCTCATTTTTTATATT
>JAOZMN010000570.1 GCA_029934265.1 Bacteroidales bacterium | reverse complement strand
TTCAATGGTTCGGAAGCGATATTAATATGAAAGTACAATTTCTGGCTTTCGGGATATTTGTTTTTCTTTTGCCTGTGGTCGTACAACGCATCGACCAAGTAGATAAAATTTACAAACAAACAGCTTATACGCTCGGAGCAAATACTTGGCACACAATCCGATACGTTTATTTGCCTTTCGTAAAATCCAAAATAATAGACGACATAAGAGTACTAACGGCAATTTCATGGACATATATAATTGTAGCCGAAGGTGTCGATAAAACCGGTGGCGGACTTGGTGCTTTACTCGGTACGGTACGCCGTGTACACCGATACGACAAACTTTTTGCAATTCTTATAATTATAATTATTATCGGACTTATACAAGATTTTCTGTTTTCATATCTCGATAAAAAAATAAATCCGCATAAGTTGAAAAACTAAGGTCTTTTTACTGACAAAAAAACATCTATTTTATAGTAAAATGATAAAAATATGCAATAATGTCAGTAAAATTTATACGGCATATTGTTTGTTAAAAAGAATAATGATTTCAGTCTAAAAAGTATATTTTTTCAAAATCAGACCCTTAGGGTTTTAAGTAATAAACTGTAACTCAAATATTTAGATTTATTAATTTTTATTAAATCAAACCCTAAGGGTCTTTTTATGCCGAACTCAATAACAATAAAATAAATATTAATTTTTAAACTAATTATACAATGCAAAAAGGTAAAATAAACGTAACGAGTGAAGACATCTTCCCTATAATCAAAAAGTTTTTGTATTCCGACCACGAAATCTTTCTTCGTGAATTAGTGTCAAATGCCGTTGATGCTACTCAAAAATTAAAAGTCCTTACATCAAAAGGTGAAGTAAAAGGCGAACTTGGAGACCTTACAATCAGAATATCGGTAGATAAAGAAGCCAAAACACTTACCGTTTCCGATGCCGGACTTGGTATGACAGATGAAGAAATAGAAAAATATATCAATCAAATAGCCTTTTCCGGTGCGGAAGAATTTTTAGATAAATACAAAGATGATGCACAAGCAATTATTGGGCATTTCGGACTTGGTTTTTATTCCGCTTTCATGGTTTCCGAAAAAGTCGAAATAAAATCAAAATCCTACAAAGAAGACACAAAAGCTATTCGTTGGGAGTGTGATGGAAGTCCTGAATTTTCATTGGAAGAAATCGAGAAAGAAAAAAGAGGTACAGATATTATTTTACATATTGACGAAGATTCAAAAGAATTTCTTGAAGACGCTAAAATAAACGAACTTTTATCAAAATATTGTAAATTTTTGCCGGTTGAAATCGCTTTCGGTAAAGAAACTGAACAAAAAGACGGAAAAACTGTTGATACAGACAAAGATATAATAATAAATAATCCCAACCCGCTTTGGACAAAAAAACCGGCTGACCTTAAAGATGAAGATTACAGCAATTTCTACAAAGAACTCTATCCGATGACTTTCGAAGATCCGCTTTTTAATATTCATTTGAACGTAGATTATCCGTTTAATTTAACCGGGGTTCTTTATTTTCCGAAAATAAAGACCAATATTGAAATTCAAAAAAATAAAATACAACTATTTTCAAATCAGGTATTTGTAACAGATTCCGTAGAAGGAATAGTACCCGAATTTCTTACCCTTTTGCATGGAGTACTTGACTCGCCGGATATTCCGCTGAACGTATCGAGAAGCTACTTGCAAAGCGACCATAATGTAAAGT
>JAOZMN010000569.1 GCA_029934265.1 Bacteroidales bacterium | reverse complement strand
CCTATATATAAAGGTACAAAAAAAGGTGAAGAAGTTTTTTATAAATATGCTTTTTGCAATTACGAACTTAAAGATTACATCTTGGCAGGATATTATTACAGAAAATTTGCAGATAATTATAAGAACGGAGAGCATACAGAAGATGCAAGATACATGAGTGCATATTGCTATTATCTTGATGCCCCTAAACCTTCGCTCGACCAAGAAACAACGCATGACGCTTTACAGGAATTTCGTTTTTTTATAACAAAATACCCCGGTAGTTCCAAAATTCCGGAATGCAACGAAATTGTGAATAAACTTAGAGACCGTTTGGAAAAAAAATCGTTTGACAATGCACGTTTGTACTATGATTTGGAGTATTTTAAATCAGCAGTTATTGCAATGAAAAACAGCAAAACAGATTTTCCAGATACCGATTACAAAGAAGAAATTTATCGTACGATAATGGAATCTTATTTTTTATATGCCCAAAACAGCATTGACAAAAAACAAGCTGAAAGATATAAGGAAGCAATAGATGCAAGTAATGATTTTATAGCTAAATTTCCAAATTCGGATTATACGAAAGAAGCAAATAAAATACTTAACAATTCTAAAGAAAAATATAAAGAAACACAAAAAACACCTATACTTAATTAAATAATTTAGATTTTAAAATATGAATTTTAAAAAAACGAATGCCGATTTATCGACAAAAACACGAAATTTTATTGATTTTGAAGGAGAAACAGATAATATATATGAATCTATCTCCATAATATCGAAAAGAGCAAATCAAATAGGTAATCAAATTAAAGAAGAATTAAGTCGAAAATTAGAGGACTTTGCCTCCTACACCGACAATCTTGAAGAAGTGTTTGAAAATAGAGAACAAATTGAAATCTCAAAATTCTACGAACGTCTGTCAAAACCCACATTAATAGCCATTGATGAATTTCTTAACGACAAAATATATTACAGAAGACCGGACAATTCTGGAATTACCTCAAGTGTAAAAAAAGAATCGGAGGAAGAATAAAATGCTTGAAAATAAAAAATTTATCATCGGATTAACCGGAGGTATTGCTGCTTATAAAACAGCATCACTTATTCGTTTGCTTAAAAAAGAGGGTGCCGAAGTTCGTGTTCTTATGACAAATTTCGCTAAACATTTCATAACACCCTTAACGCTTGCTACGCTTTCCAAAAATCCTGTTCTTACGGAATTTTACAATACCGAAAACGGAGACTGGAACAGTCATGTCGATTTGGGAATATGGGCAGATGCAATGGTTATCGCACCGGCAACCGCAAATACTATCGCCAAAGCGGCAAACGGAATCGCCGATAATTTACTTTTAACTTCCTATCTTTCTGCAAGGTGTCCTGTTTTTTGGGCTCCGGCTATGGATTTGGATATGTTCGCACACCCGACCGTACATAAAAACACTGAAAAACTTAAAAGTTACGGCAATAAAATAATAGAACCGGAAGACGGAGAACTCGCAAGCGGCTTGCAGGGAAAAGGACGTATGGCTGAACCGGAAAATATAGTTGAAGCTCTTAAAAATTATTTTAAACGGCGAGAAACTTTTGAAGCGGTAAGTAATTTTTTCAAGCACAATAATTTTTTTTCCGGAAAAAAAGTTTTGATAACTGCCGGTCCTACTCACGAGCAAATAGACAGAGTTCGATTTATATCCAATAACTCTTCCGGTAAAATGGGTTATGAAATTGCAGA
>JAOZMN010000167.1 GCA_029934265.1 Bacteroidales bacterium | reverse complement strand
TTGAAGTTTTGAAAGCGGAAAATATTAAAAAAGCAACAATTATCGGACATTCTATGGGCGGATATGTTGCTTTGGCTTTTGCTGAAAAATATCCTAAAAAACTTGCAGCTTTGTGTCTGTTTCATTCGACACCTTTTGCCGATACTTCCGAAAAAAAAGAATTACGAAGCAAAACGATAGAACAAATAATTAAAGGTAAAGGCACGTCTTCCGAAATCTGTAAAAAACATTGTCCGGAAATTTATGCACCGGAAAATGTCGAAAAATTTTATATTGAAATTAAAAAGGCAATAAAAATTGCTTTAAATATGTCGGAATCCGGGATTGTAAATTCGTTGGAAGCAATGAAAAACAGACCCGATTATCAAGATGTTTTTGAAAATTTGAAAGTGCCTGTTTGTTATATTATAGGCAAAAAGGATAATTTTATACCGATAGAAATTCTTGAAAAAATAAAAATGCCGAAAAATTCTCAAACTTATATTTTTGAAAATTCCGGACACGCAGGACATATCGAAGAGCCGAAAAAATCACTTTCGATTATAGAGCAGTTTTTACTTAAAGTTCGGTAATTATTAAATTAAGGTCTTTGACCTGTTTTATGAGGATAAGGAAGCAGATTAAAAAACAGGTCAAAGACCTAATCTTGTATTACTTCAAAAATGTGTTGAAGTACTTCGGTTTCATCTACCAGCAAATTGAAATATTTGTATCGGTCTATAATTAGTACTTGCGTGTTTTTCTTTGCGGTCAGTAATTCTGCATTTTGGTCGATATTCAGTCCCCTTGTTACTATAAGTTTTCTTCCGAAAGACAATTCGTTTTCCGTATCTATTTCTGAAACTAAAAGACCTTTTAGTATGATAATTATATTTTCGGAATCACCGTTTTCAAAATAAATTTGTTCACCTTTTTTAAGTAATTGTGATTTTACAAGTTTAGCAAGTTTTACCAATAAATGGTCGGGAATACTGAAAAATAATTGGAATCGACGAAGTAGTTTTACCCTGTCAGGAAGTAAATCTCCTCCGTTTACAAAAATATCTTTAAGATTTTGTTTCTCTTCGGACATATTCTCAAGATATTCTATACACTTAACAGGGTTTTCGTCGTAAATAACTCTTGCCGCAGTAGAATATACAAGCTCGTCAGTATGAAAAAGGCATAAAAATACTTCGTCCGGGAGTTCACTTCTTTTAATTTGGCGAAGTACGGCAGCTATTTTTTCGTCTGTCCACAAATCAATATCATCGTAGTTACGTTCTTTCTCGGAAAGTTGATTTTTATCTTTTGTCCTTTTATGAACCCTGCCCATCATCTCGATTGCCTTGGTAACAGTCCAAGTATCGAGTTTGTCGTATTCTAACATGACCATTTGTTGCAAACGTTCTTGGAATGTCATTTTTTTCTGCGGAAATTTCCGTGACAGCTTTTTTAATTTTTGGGCAACCGATATGTCATCAAAAATAGGAATTATAAGGGGTTTTAAATCTTGCAAAATAAAGTTGTCGATAAGTTCCAGTGCGTAAATTGTATTTTTTCCGACAACATTTTTTTTGATAAGATTAATAACACGGGGGTCATGCAGAAAACTTAACAAACTGAAAAGTATTTCCAAATTATTGACCTTCTCTTGGTCGAGAGCCAAGAAAAGTTTTAAGGTTCCTTTTTT
This sequence comes from Bacteroidales bacterium, assembly GCA_029934265.1. Lineage (GTDB taxonomy): Bacteria > Bacteroidota > Bacteroidia > Bacteroidales > JAADGE01 > JAOZMN01. The sequence goes on along the minus strand of JAOZMN010000167.1, from coordinate 4,876 downwards.
GTCTTCAACATCTCTTATTGCAGAAAAAATCCATAACAGATTGGCAATAATACCTTCTATTTTAGTTTTTACAATTTCTATTTCATTTTCTTCATCTGCCTGATACTTACAATAATAAAGTGCCCAAATTGCCGCAAGTTGAATTTTGCGTTTTGGATAATTTATTTGTTCCAATAATAAACTTCTTGCCGGACGAGAACCCATTTTTGCATAAATTTCCAGTATTTTAAGCAAGATTACATTTTTCTCTGTTTCTATAAAAAGATTTTCCAAGTGCGGTAAAGTTGTCTCTCCTATATCTAATATAGCCGCCGCCGCTATATGGTAGAATTGTCTTGAAGTTAAACTTTCCACAAGTTTTTTTATTGTTTTTTCGGTTCTCACTTGGATAACCATTCTCATCGCAGAAGTTTTTATTATTTTGTGTTTGCTGTTAAGAAGCAACAAAACAAGTTCTTCTGCATTTTCTTCTTTTGTCTTTATTAAATATTTAAGAACTTTCAGTTGGTTGTCTAAATCTTCAGATGAAGCAAATGAAATTAACTCATCTTTTTCAATATTAACATTGTCAAAATCCAAAAAGTTTACAGCTCTTTCTGCGAGATTTTTAATATGATTTTCTGAAAAGTTTTTCGATAGTTTGGATATTTTTCTTGACAAACGAGGTCGCCATGTCGGATCTATATTTCGGAGAATGGCACGCTTGATGACCATGTCGTCTTTTGAAAGCAGCGCCGAAGCATAAGGTTCTAATATTTTTGGATTGGTTTCCGAAAGTATTGTTACGGCAAGGTTTACCACATTATCGTTAAATTTCTTGAATTTTTTTGTAAGTACCTCTGTTCCATATAAGTATTTTGACGACTCTCTTGCTTTTTTCTTGGAAAGGTCTTTTAAAATTTCTCGAAGTTTTGTTTTGTATGCAAAATAAAGTCGCCATGCAATAAATACCCACGCAACCAATATCGGTAAGAAAAATACAGGGAAATATTCCAGTTTGAAACCGCCACCGGTTCTTAAAACTGCATTTAATCCGAAAAGTAAAGCTCCCGCAATTCCGACTCCGAGTTGCATCACAATCCCGACTTTTGATTGTACAGCAAGTTGTTTGCTCGCAGGTAACGGTTGATAGAGAATATTGAACGCAGGGTCATCAAGTCCTCGTCTGAATATTCGTTCAAATGACTTATTCAAAGTCATTAATATTAAGAATATTACGGTTGCCGTTCCTGCACTGAACCCAACAAAAAGAGATATTAATACAATTAATGTCAGCGAGATGGGCAGAACTGTTAAGCCGAGTTTTACTCCGTATTTACTTAAAATTCTACTTGAAAGATAAGAAATCAGCATTTCTCCTATTTTCAGACCGGCATAAACTAATGCGATAAAATTTGCTACTGATGACGCATCAGGGAAGAGGTCTTTTTGATTTTTGATGGCAGATAAAAAGCCAAAATCAGTAATGTAAATCACTGTCATTGAGAATGTTGCAGATAAAAATATTAATTTAAAATATTTTTCTTTCAGAAGGTGTCGGAAACCTGTTTTGGGTTCTTCATCAAGTTCGCCTGTTTGTTTTACTGCTTTTTCAGGATTGTCTTTATAGACAAGAAAAAGCATTATCATTGCTCCTATAAGACTTAAAGCTCCGAAAAATAATAAGTTATAAGAAGTTCCTATGATTTTTGTAAGAATCGGAATTATTAAATATCCGAGTATCGAAGCTATAACTCCACCCATATTTATTAATCCGAAAAGTCTTTTTATTTGTATCAGGTTCAGCATTTTAAGTGCTAAACCTCCGGCTTCTATTCCGGCTATCGAAATAAATGGCCAAGCCCATATAAATATGAAGAAACTTAAATATTTATCGCTGACAGAACCAAGTGCAAGTCGTCCGATGATTGTAAGTATAAACATAAAAAGTAAAGCTCCGAAAAACAGAAATTTACTTTTCATTTTTTTTTGTAAAAAGGAGTAAAGCGAGGAAATCAGGTAGCCGGCTATTCCTGCAACCATATATGCAAGAGGAAGTTGTTCGCTTCCGTAGTTTTGTATGAATACGGAATTTGCTTGTACAAAATAGAACGCAATAAATAAACCGACAAAAAAAGAATGAAAAAACATAAGTTTAAACTTACGCATTTCCTCTGACTTTAGTCCGAAACTTTTTACTAAAAATTTATCTATACCTTGCATTAATCTTTCGATAGTTTATTTTTGTCGGAAATCTTACATATTAAATAACACCCGCAAGCATCTTTTTCAAAATCTTGCGACATTTACTTATATCTTAATAAGTACCCTTGCTAAAATTTTTCCACATTAAAGTTTGTGTAACAATCATATAATAAGAAAGTTCTAAATATGACTTTGCCCCATTAAATAGGTCGAAGACCTTTAATTATGATTGAATACCAGAACCGATTTGTCGTTTTCTCTTAATTTTATTTTACGTTTTAATCCTCTTAATTCTTTTTCGAGTTGTTTAACTTTATTTTCGAGTTCTTTTTTTTGTTTTTCAAATTCTTTTGAATGGTCTCCTATTTTTGATGTCTGAATATTTACTTTTGAAGCGTACAAAGAAGCTGCAATACTTTCCGAAATTTTTTCCACAAATTCGACTTCGTGTTCAACCAAAATATCGAAAGATGCAATTTCGATTATACCTATCAATCTGTCCTCCATTAAAAGCGGGACTATCAGAATACATCTCGGGTTTGAAGTGCCAAGTCCGGAACGTATATCTATGTAGCTGTCCGGAACATTTGTAATATATATTTTTTGTTTCTCTAAAGCACAAGCCCCGACCAGACCATCTCCGGGCATAATTGTTTTTTTGTGAAATTTTCTGCGGTCATAAGCAATAGATGCAACAAGTTCTATAACGGAATTATTGTTCTCATCTTCGTTCATAATAAAAATACCGCCCTGATTTACTTTGAGGTATTTCACCAAACTGCTTATAATATCGTATGACATTTCGTTTATGTCGCTACTGCTCCGGCGCATTATTTCACTTAATTTTGTATGACCTTCGTTTGCCCAGTTTCGTTTTTCGTTTTCTTCGTTTCGTTTTTCTTCTTCTTCTTTTGCTTTTATAAGACTGTCCCTCATTTTCAGTAGTGAATTACCGAGATTGTCTTCTTCGCTTAACGGCTCAAAATCAACGTGAAGGTCTCCCTGTCCGATGGAAAGTGCAAATTTTGAATACCGTCCGACTCCGGAAATTAAATCGTCGAGCGATTTTCTCATATCTCCGATTTCGTCCTTCCTTTCTTCTTGTGATTTTTTTACAACACGTCCCAGAGCCATATCAAATAGTTGCTCTCTTACTTTGTAAATTGCATCGGTAACTTTTTTCACTACATAAAAAAGAATAATAGATGCCGCAATTATCAATCCGATTCCGAAAAGTGTGATATATCTTATTGTTAAATCTATTTGCGAATTAAGTTCTTCTTGCTTTCTTGCCACCATTTCGTCGATGTGGTCAATATAAACACCTGTTCCTATTACCCAGCCAAGGTTTGCATAGAGTTTAAAGAACCCCATTTTGGTGTACATTTCTTCCGAGCCGGCACTTTTAAAAAAACGATATTCCAAATATCCTTCGCCTCCGCCTTCTCTGATTTTTTCCGCAAAAGCTTCATAAACATTCTGTCCTGTTTCGGGAAGAATAAATTCTCCGGGTTTACCCTCGTAATCTTGTCGTATCGGGTGCATTATTACTGTGTACGGACTTTCATATTTATTAATCCAAATATAGCCGGCTTTACCGAACCTCATTTTTTTAATGTTTATTTTCGTAATACTTAAAAATTGAGAATTAACAATAGCACTAGTCATGTCTTCGTTCTCAGCCATATACGAAGCCGCAGACTGAGCAAGGTTATACGCCTCGTCAATCATGTTATATGCACTGTTTACGTTATCTTTAAGTTGCTCTTGTACTAATTCGGTTTGCTCTTTTCTGTACGATTCGATACTCTCCAAAGTTTTTGCTCTAAAGTCGATTACCGAATATAATGCAATAGCCAATATAGAAACTAAAACAGTAACACTGGTATAAAGTGGTAGTTTTGTCCTAATTTTCATATACTATGTATGCTTAGTAAGTATTATGACGAAATTATTTGTAATAAGGTTTTTGACTTATTTCTATGGGGTAAAACCGTATTAACCCAACGAAAACAAAAACAAAAATATACAATCAAAAATAGTCAATTACTTTAATTATTAGTTAGCGAATAAAAACCGGTAAAATCGTTATTGTCAGTAATTTATTAAAAACAAATATTTGCCGGTTTGAAAAACGTTGCAATATACAATTTTTTTAATTAAAGTCAATTTCTTTTTACATAAAAGAAGTATTTTAATCATAAGTATATTGTTTCTTCTCAAATATTGTACCGTATGTATTTAAAAAGGTGAAAAATATAGAAATGTTTTACGAATTATTGAATGATTGAATTATTAAATAATAGAAGTTTTTTTTTATTATCAGCCTACTTGTGTAATTTTGCTTCGATATATAAGTCAATAGTTCGTTATTTTTTTTCTTGTAAATACACGAATAAATGGATTGTCAGCAAAATACAGTATTTTGTAATTTTGTAAATATTCCGTTAATACACAGTCTCTTATGTAAAAATTAAAGAAACGATTGTAAGTATTAATTATCGAATTTTTATAATCGGATTCTTATAGAAAACTAACAAAATCTGACTTAGTCAGTAAATTTTATTTTTATGATTAAAAAAACACAAATAATATTACTTGTATTTTTATCAATGATTATTTTTTTGACAATGTCGTGCAGTACAAAAAAAATAGTAGTACCGGAAGAAGAAAATAAGCCGGACACGATAGA
>JAOZMN010000568.1 GCA_029934265.1 Bacteroidales bacterium | reverse complement strand
ATGGCATTGTATCTTTTTATATTTACCGGACCTCTTTCTATATTATAATCAATAAGTTCCGAAACAGGATAATCACCCGTAGGAGTTTTTATTTTCATTTTCTCGAATTGTCCGATATTCATTCTGTCGGATTTCGGGAAACGTACCCAAACTCGAAGTTCGTCTTTCCCACTTTGCAGACGTTGTGCTTGCCCGCCGTAAAAACCTTGACGTACTTGATTTATTATAATTTGTCTGTTCAGACCGAGAAAATATGCTTTGGGTTTTAAATTTATAAGAATTTCTTGTTTGCCGGAAGCATTATTACTTCGGACATTTATAAGTTCAGATATTGTTTTTAGTTTTTGAGCAAGAAATATTTCGGCTTTCTTCAGCTCTTCTTGATTGTTTCCCAGCAAAGTTACGGAAACCGGAGCTCCCCAACGATGTGATGAATTTTCAACCGTAAAACGTTCTAATTCAGTAGGATTACCGATTTTTGTTTTTATTTTGTTACGAATATCATAGCTCGTAACCGTTGCATCTTCCAAATTACGCAAACCTACAAAAATATTTCCGGCATGAGCACCTGTTTCAAGTCCGTTAAAAGCACTGCCGAGAGTTTCGTAAGTATATGTAATAAAATCAGTTGTATCTTTAAACTCTGTTTTTAAATCTTCATTGACTTCCCAAACTGCCTTATCGAATTTCTGTAAATATTCTATTGTTTTATCTTGACCGGCTCCGGGTTTGAACGCAAAATTAACGTTAAAAGAATCGAAAGACATTGCCGGGAAAAAAGTTGCTTTTATAAAACCGCCTCCGAAAAGTCCTATCGTTATTATTATCAGCGAAACAGGAACAAAAAGCATAAACCAACGATAATTTACAAAAAATGACATCGTCGGAATATAAATTTTTTCCCGCATATAGATAATTCCTTTGTTCAATTTCGCCCTGAATTTTTGTTCGCCGGATTCTTTATTTTTTATTTTTAAAACATGACTACTACCAAGGTGAGCAGGAAGAACAAAAAATGCTTCAAGTAGCGAAAACAGTAAACTGATAACTACCACAAATGCCATTTCGTAAAGAAATTCCATTCCGCCGGTTGTTATCAACAAAAGCGGAGAAAATGCAACAATCGTAGTAAGGACGGAGGTTATAACTGCCGGCATGACTTCCAAAGTACCGTCTATTGCCGCTTGTCTCGGGCTTTTCCCGTTCTCGAAATGCGTAAAAATATTTTCGGCAATTACGATACCGTCATCTACAAGGATGCCCACCACGAGTATCATTCCGAAAAGTGAAATCATATTTATCGTAATTCCGGAAAGTACGGCAACGATGAACATCGCTAAAAATGCCGACGGAATACCCCATGCAACCCAAAATGAAAGTCGTAAATTCAGAAACAAAGCTAAGGAAATAAGTATCAAAATAAGACCACTGCCTCCATTGCGGAACAGTAAATCCAGCCGACTTTGGAGTATATCCAAAAAATTAAAATCTGTTTCTATTTTTACTCCTTCGTGCTTATTGTTGAATTTTGTCGCATAATTGATAACGTAATCGGATATTTTTTCCAAATCCTCTTCCGGAAGTTTATTTACGACAAGTCGGACTGCATATTTTCCTCTCTTTTTTGAAAATGATGATACGTCAGCAAATTTATTTTTCACTTCCGCAACATCTCTTATTCTCAAAAAACTGCCGTCCGGATTTGCTCTGATAATAATATCGGCTAT
>JAOZMN010000166.1 GCA_029934265.1 Bacteroidales bacterium | reverse complement strand
CGCCGCTTTTATGTTTTCATTCGGACTTTTTATTAATGAAGTTCCTTTAAATACGTTTTTCACCAAATCTTGAAAATATAATTGAGGAAAAACGCTCGAAACGGTCTGTTCCACACAGCCGTAAGGATATTTCAGTAAATATACAAGGTCTTCGTTAAATTCCAAAAGCGGAGAAGTTCCGATTATAAGTTTTTTGTCCGTACTTTGCGGGATAAAGTTCAAAGTATTCATTACAAGCTGTTTATTTTTTCCGGCAAGGACAAATCCCGACCCGGTCTTTTTCTGTAAAGGAGAAGACGGACGCACGGTAATGTCAATTTCTTCATAATATTTTTTTGAATTATCGAATATAGTAACCGTAACTTTTGCTTTACCTATTTTATTTTTTGCAAGCAATCTGAAAGTTGTTTTTGTTTCTTGATTTGCCGAAATATTCAATGTATTTTTTGAATTTCCTTGAATTTCCAAAGCTCCTTGCACTTTAATTTCAATATTACATTTTTTAAGTTTACTCGTTGTGTTTGAAATAGTTACAGGAACGTTTACAATATCGCCGGGACTTAAAAAACGAGGCAATCCGGTGCTGATAATTACAGGGTCGGCAACTGTCATATTTTTATCTGCGGAAGCGAAAGCCTTGTTTTTGTGAGCAACAGCAGTAATTTTAAGATTACCGGAAAACTGCGGAATTTCGATGTCATACACTATTTTTCCGGAGGCATCGGCTTTTTTGATTCCACTCCAAAACGATACAAGTTTTACACGATTATTTTTTATCGGATTGGCTCTTTTACCGATTCCGTCATCGCCTTCTCCCCCACCCGCTCTGCCGGAATGCAGTGAAATTTCCGGAAATAAAAACGGATAAATATCATAAGATTTTACGGTAAGTTTTCTTTTTTGATAAAAATAATCGTAAGGTTTTGGAGTTTGAGTATTATTTACAAGTAAAATTCCTTCATCTACAGCGGAAACTGTAACCATTGCTCCCGGAACGGTTTTTATTGTAATCCTTTGTTTCTTACGGGAATAACTTTTTTCGGTACAATTTATCGAAAGCGGTAATTTATTTTTTGCATCGTGAACAATTATCGGTGCAAAACCGTGTGCAACGGTAAGCGGAAGCTCTGAGACCCCGTGTTTTCGGAATAAAGTTGCCGAAACGTAAATATTCGGAACATAATAATTTTTTATATCAAGTTCAAATTCTACGGCTCGTTTGTCGGTTTGCTTATAGAACGATTTTATTACATTATTACTTTCAACGGTGATTAAAACTTTGCCGGAAAATGGAGTTTTAAGCATTATTTTTGCTTTCTCGCCGGTTTTATAAGTTTTTTTGTCGGTTACGATGTCGATATTTCCTTCATTATTCACTTTGAATGAGCTTGATGTGGTTTTTCCGAAACCGTAAGCATAAAAACTGCTGACTACATAAGTCCCTGATTTTGGCTTTGTTACTCTTATTTCAAATCTTCCCGATTTTTTGGGTACGAAATTGTAAATTGTATTTTTTCCGTTTATAAGGATATTTTTTTCTTCGACAATTATTTCTTCATGTTCCGATTTATATTTATAATAACTTCCCGATTTTGCAAGAACGGTTTTGTAATCGTGTCGAATAACTGAAATTTTAGCGGAAGTATTATTTTGAGCAATACCGGTTTTATCGACTGCTATTATTCTTATTTTCATTGCTTTATCGGTATGCACATAAGTACTTGGAAGTTTTATTCCGTAAAATTTACTTTGCGTATATAATTCTATGGATTTGCTTCTGTGTATCGGACGACCGGTTTCATCGAAAACAGTTAAATGATAATTTGCCCTGAGAACTCCCATGTTTTTATAGTATTCCAGAGGTTTGAAAATTTCTTTTGCAAGCCCGTTTTTGTCGGTTTTTCCGTAGCGTTCTTTATTGTCGAAATAAGAATTTACGCCGGAAACCGAAAAATTATAATCCGACCATGCTTTTGCATAAAACGAACGTTTGGAAAGTCGTTGGGTAATTTCATAATTTCTGTCGACAGCCGGAGTCCCGAACAAATTTTGTACTTTTATCGAAATATCGAGCGAGTCGTTTTTGGTTAGTTCTTTTTTATCGAATTTCATTTCCGCTTTTATTCGGTCGGGCATAAACTCCTCTACTCTAAACAGTTTTGAGTTAAGCAATACTCCGGTCGAACTGTAAACTTCTGCTGTATATCCTCCTGTGATTGCGTTGTCGGGTAATTTTAACGATGCTTCGAACGAGCCTTGTTCGTTAAGCATTTTTTTGATTGTTTTATAAGTTTTCCCACCGGGAGAAATAAATTTAATTTTTATTGGAATTTTACCCGGAGTTCTCCATTTGTAATCTCTCAAAACGCCTGCAATATTAATGGTTTCACCGGGACGATAAAGTTTTCTTTCACCATAAATAAAAGCATCGTATGAATCTGTATTTACAGTTTTTCCGCCGACATCAAAACGTGAAGTCCCGACTGCTGTTTTTCCGAAAGGCAAATAATTAAAATCGCCGTTTTTTTCGGCAGTTATCAGTCTGATATTAAATCCGTTTGCAAGTTCTTTGGGAATTTTAAAAACTGCAATTCCTGAAAGGTCCGTTTTTGCTTTTCCTACAATTTGATTATTTTTTCCGATAAATTTAAGATTTACTCCTTGTATTTCTTTTGCGGTTTCTATCGAATTGGCAAAAACACTTATCGAATTTATGCCTTTTTTTACGATTAATCCTATATCGGAAATCGAAACGGCCTTTCTTGCTTTTATCCAACTATCTTCGGTCGAAAATGCTTCTATAATATAAATTCCGTTGTAAGCTCCTATTTTATCTTTAAAATTTATCTTTAAAATCCTGTTTTCGCCTTGTGCCGGCAAATTTTCGGATTTATACGTTTTTGTCCAAATTTCATCGCCGAGACTTCCGGGTGCTTCATCGCCTGAATAGTAATAATCATAGTCATCGTAGCCGAAATCATCGTAATAGTAATTATCATAATTATTATCATAGCCGAAATATGAAATCAAATTATTTTCATATATTTTACTGATTCTTACGGTTAGTTCCGGAACGTTTACAAGTTTGAGTTCCAAGTTTTTGTTTCCTCCGGACATTATATACATTCCTTTTTTGTTTATGAATTTTACGAGAGGTCGCAATTTTCCAAAACCGATTTGTTCGGAATATTCATATTTTAATTTTCCGCTTAAAACTCCTGTAACTCCTTCTTTTACAGTAATATTATATTGCTTTTTTATATCAAATTCTTTACTTGTGATAAAAATATTTCCGTTACGAATTTCGGTTGTATGTTTTGCTTTCGGAAAAATTTCAATAAAATTCTCGATATTATTATTTGAAATTGCTTGCGAAGGATTAATTTCAATAATACCGACAAATCCATCGTGTTGAGCATTTATATTTTTGATTTTCAAGACAGACGGAGAGGTAATAATTGCTTTGTCGTGTGCATCTTCACGCAAAATTTGTCCGGAAAGAACTTTCATGCCTTTCTTTACGGATATTTCCAAAGTTATGTCATTTTCGGAAATTGGTATGTTCTCAATCATGAAAGAATGAGCTGATTGTGAAGATTTACTTATTGGTGAAATAAGACAAATTTTATCACCGAATTTTACTTCCAAATTCTTTGTCAGTTCATCTATATTTATTGGATAATTCAGAGTAATATCCAATTTTACGAATGCTTTATTGTTGTTTTTTCCGCCGGCAGTCCAATATGCACCCGTTTTTTTGATGCCGACATAAGCCGTATGGACAATTATTTCTTTTTTGTCTAATTTTTGTTTCTTAAATTCTGATTTTGAAAATTTTATTTTATAGTCGGTAGAGGGTAAAAAATAACTATACGGCGAAAAAATCAATTTTCGGCGTGTTTTCCATTTGAATTTACCTTTCATTTTGGGTTCAAGTATCAGATATTGAGTTGTATCCCACTTATTCAGACGAGAAGATTCTACCATATCCTTATCGAACTCAAAAACAAGATTTCCGTAAGTCGAGATTTGTTTGTCGAACTTGGTCGTTACGGTGGTTGTATCTTTACAAGATATTAGTAATAAGATTATTAAGATTGGTAAAATTGTTATTTTTTTCATTTCCTGTATTTTTGGTTTTAAATTAAGTAAATGTTTGTAAAGTCATGTAGGCAGTACATTTGAAACCAAAGATAATAAAAAAAGCGTAGATTAAAACTCTACGCTTTTTTGAAAGATACTTTTTTTTTGATTATCAGTTAATTAGTACTGCTGTACCTTTATCTATATCGGGAATGAATTTTTTATATTTGCCTTCCTGAACGCTTCCGTCTTGGTATCGGACTTTTACTTGTTCGTTTCTGCCGATTTTTTTTTTGACTCTTACCGGTTCCGGTTTTTTCTGTTTTTTATTTTCAGAATCATCGTCCGAATTTCCTGAATATTCATCTTTATTTGCATTGAATTTACTCATGTCCAAACGTCTTCTGCTTCTTGCTTGTTGTACTTCACTTGGGTCTTGTACCGCAATGCTTATGCTCAACAATGCACCTACAAGTACCTTGTTGTTCATGTCAATCATGGTTTGAAAAAGTTTGTACGATTCAAATTTGTATATCAGAAGCGGGTCTTTTTGTTCGTAAGAGGCATTTTGTACAGATTGTTTCAAATCGTCCATTTCACGCAGATGCTCTTTCCACGATTCGTCTATAATATGCAGAATTATCTGTTTTTCAAACGCTTTTACAAGCTCACCACTTTCGGTTTCTACTGCATTTTTTAAATTTACGGAAATTCGGTACAGATTTTTTTTGTCGGTAAGCGGAACAATTACATTGTCGATAGTTGCACCTCGTGTTTTATACAAATCTTTAAGCACGGGAAAGGATTCTTTACGTATTGCCTCTTTTTTTCTTTGATAGCTTTTAAATATCGAATTGTAAAGTTTTTCGACAATATCTTCTTGCTTTAATTTGAAAAAATCGGTTTCATTAACCGGTGATTCTATTGCAAGTATTCTTAATAAATCGTTTTCAAAACTGAAATAATCGAAACCAAAATGTTCTTGTACAATACTTTGAGCCGTATCGTACATCATATTCATAATATCGACTTCAATTCGCTCTCCGTATAATGCGTGTCGGCGTTGTTTATAGACGACTTCACGTTGAGAGTTCATTACATCGTCGTATTCAAGAAGTCGTTTTCGGATACCGAAGTTATTTTCTTCTACTTTTTTCTGTGCTCTTTCTATTGATTTGGAAATCATGGAATGCTGAATTACCTCTCCGTCTTCAAGTCCCATTTTATCCATTAGTTTGGAAATTCTGTCGGAGCCGAACATTCTCATTAAATCGTCTTCGAGCGAAACAAAAAATTGAGAAGAACCATTATCTCCTTGTCGTCCTGCACGACCACGAAGCTGTCTGTCCACTCGTCTGGAATCGTGGCGTTCAGTTGCTATAATTGCTAAGCCTCCGGCTTCTTTTACTTCATCGGATAATTTTATATCTGTTCCCCGACCTGCCATATTTGTCGCTATGGTAACTGCGGCTTTCTTACCGGCTTCGGCTACAATATCCGCTTCTCTTTGGTGACGTTTTGCATTCAGAACTTTGTGTTCTATTTTTCTGATTTTCAGAGTTCTGCTCAAAAGTTCGGAAATTTCTACGGAAGTAGTACCCACAAGTACCGGACGACCGGCTTTTACAAGGTCGGAAATTTCGTAAATTACGGCATTGTATTTTTCTCTTTTAGTCTTATATACAAGGTCTTGTTTGTCGTTTCGGATAATCGGCTTATTTGTCGGGATTACTACCACGTCAAGTTTATAAATATCCCAAAGTTCTCCGGCTTCCGTTTCGGCTGTACCTGTCATTCCGGAAAGTTTGTGATACATTCGGAAATAATTTTGCAAAGTGATAGTTGCGTAAGTTTGAGTGGCGGCTTCAATTTTTACGTTTTCTTTTGCCTCGATTGCTTGATGCAAACCGTCGGAATATCGCCTGCCTTCCATAATACGACCTGTTTGTTCATCTACAATTTTGACTTTGTTGTCCAAAACAACATATTCAACATCGTTTTCAAACATTGCATAAGCTTTAAGTAGCTGATTTACAGTATGTACTCTTTCAGTTTTTAAAGCATATTCTGTCAATAATTTATCTTTGATTTGCTGTTTTTCGTTTTCGGATTTGTCGGTATTTTCAATTTCGGAAATTTCAGTACCTATGTCCGGCAAAATGAAAAACTTATCATCGTCCACGTCAGTAGAAATAAGGTCGTTACCCTTGTCTGTCATTTCGATGGAATTATTTTTTTCATCAATAACAAAATAAAGGTCGTCCGTTACTTCGGGCATTCTTTTTGCATTTTCGGCAAGATAAATATTTTCAGTTTCGTGCATTAAAGTTTTATTGCCTTTTTCGGATAAAAATTTAATAATTGCTCTGTTCTTAGGCAAGCCCTTAAAGGCTCTGAGCAAAAATAATGCTCCCTCTTCTCTTTTTTTCTTATCGTCCGATTTGAGTAATAATTTTGCTTGTGCAAGAAGTCCGGTTACAAGTTTTTTCTGCTCGCTGAAC
>JAOZMN010000165.1 GCA_029934265.1 Bacteroidales bacterium | reverse complement strand
CGGAACAAGCCCACCCAAAAACCAAAAACAATTATCAACCGAGCAAATGTTAGCACCATTTATCATGATGCTTTACCCCACTTTTATTTATATTCGTTTATTTATCTGCCAAAAGTCAGTTGTTTTCTGTTACCGTTTTACAGATACATATTTTTTTGCGTATTTCAATGTAAGTAATTGCTGGGTTGTCATTTATTACTGTCAAAATATTTTCTTGTTTCTTGCTTATTTTACTTTCTAAATTATTTGATAACGTAAATTAATGGTGACTTTTCAGTAGCTACGGCATTTATGCCGTAGAAAAATAAACATCACACACATTGGGCTTTAGCCCTTAATTATCTGATAACTTGGGCTAAAGCCCGATGTTTGTGGGTATTTTAACTACGGGATAAATCCCGTAGCTACTGAAAATATTAAATAAAGTCACCATTATCATACGCTATCAATCAATTATGATATTGCTTTTGATAATATTTTTTATAATCGCCGGAAATAATATTATTCAACCATTTTTCATTTTCAAGATACCATTTAACGGTGAGTACAATTCCCTGTTCGAAGGTTACGGAAGGTTTCCAACCAAGTTCGGTTTGCAATTTTGAAGAATCTATTGCATAACGTAAATCATGTCCGGCTCTGTCTTTTACGAAAGTTATCAATTTTTCGGAAGTTCCTTTTTTCTTGCCGAGTTCTTCGTCCATGACTTTACAAAGACGGTGAATTAAATCAACATTTGTCCATTCATTATTTCCGCCGATGTTGTATGTTTCTCCGGCTTTCCCTTTTCTGTAAATAAGTTCGATTGCGTTTGCATGGTCTTGAACAAATAGCCAATCACGTATATTTTCACCTTTACCGTATATAGGTATCTGCTTGTTATTCTTTATGTTATTAATTGAAAGAGGTATAAGTTTCTCCGGAAATTGATTTGCACCGTAATTATTTGAACAGTTTGAAATAACAGTCGGCAATCCGTAAGTATGTCGGTAAGCTCTTACAAGATGGTCGGAAGATGCTTTTGATGCGGAATACGGACTGCGAGGGTCGTAGGCGGTAGTTTCGGTAAACAGACCTGTTTCGCCAAGCGAACCGTAAACTTCATCGGTGGAAATATGATAGAATAATTTGTCGGAATAATTATCTTTCCAAGCATCTTTGGCGGCATTAAGCAAGTTTGCTGTTCCGAAAACATTTGTATTGATAAATTCGTTCGGATTTGTTATCGACCTATCGACATGGGATTCTGCCGCAAGGTGTATTACTCCTTCAAAATCATATTTTTTAAACAAATCATATATAAAATCGGCATTTGTAATGTCTCCTTTTATAAATTTGTAGTTGTCTTTTTTATCAATATCGGAAATGTTTTCTAAGTTCCCTGCATAAGTTAATTTATCCAGATTTATGATATTCGTATTCGGATATTTATTTACAAATAAACGTATTACGTGCGAGCCGATAAATCCTGCTCCTCCTGTGATTAAGATGTTTTTTTTCATTATTTTATTAGTTAAAAATTTCATTTTTTCAAAAACTTGCATTTGTCAGGTGCGGAAGACCGGAAATTATCGTTATGGTTTAACAGTAGGTCGTCCTATTTGATTTTTTGAATAGATAAGGTCTATTACAAAAGTATATTGACATTTACTTAAGATAACTTTCTAATTAAAAGGATTTTACACGAGTGCGTAAGTAACATTAAAAATAACAGAGACCTTGTGTGTCAGCTTTTGCTATAGATACCGATTGTTCATTATATTTTCACTCCGATAACAACGATATCGTCCGTTTGGTCAGTTTCTCCTTTCCATTCGATAAAAGTTTGTTCCAAAATTTGTTTTTGCTCTTTTAAAGGTCTTTCGTAATTATCGAGTAGAAGTTTTTTAAATCGTTTCGAAAGAAACTTTTTTTGTATCTTTTCATTGAATTGGTCTATATAACCATCTGAAAAAGAATAAATAACATCATTTTTTTGAAGTTGAAACCGGTGATTTGTAAAATCTTTTTCTCTCGAATAAATTCCTATTGGTTGCCTGTCGGCTTTCAAATGAATTAATTCTTTATTTCTTAAAATATAAACAGGATTATAGGCTCCTGAAAATTGTAATTCTTTGGTTTTTAAATTTATAGAACAAAAAGCAATATCCATTCCGTCTTTAGAGGTATCTCTTGTATCATTTTGTTTTAATGAAGTTTTTATCTCAATTCTTAATTTATTCAAAATCAAATTCGGACTAAGATTTTCATCTTTTGAAGTAATATCATTAAGCATTGATATTCCGAGCATACTCACAAATGCTCCGGGAACACCGTGTCCGGTACAATCCACTGCGGCATATATAAAAGTGTCGTTTATTTTTTTTGCCCAATAAAAATCACCGCTAACGATGTCTCTCGGTTTAAAAAATATAAAATAATCAGAAAAACTTTTCTCAAATAATGCGTGTGCAGGAAGAATTGCATTTTGAATGCGTTTTGCATAATTTATACTGTCAGTAATGTGCTTATGATTATGCTCTATTACTTCTTTTGCTTTTTCGATTTCATTTTTCTGTTGTTGAACAAGCTCTATTGTTGTTTGCAATTCTTCATTGGTTTGATTCAATTCTTCATTAGTTTCATTGAGTGCGTGCGTACGAATTTTCACTTTTTCTTCAAGATTTTGATAAAGAAGAGCATTTTCTACAGACACTGCAATTTGTGAAGAAAGAATATTTATTGTTTCTATACGTTTTGACGTAAAAGCATGAGTACTAAGGTTATTTTCAAGATACAAAATAGAAATAAGCCTATTTTTATGAATAACCGGATAGCAAAAAACAGATTTAATTTTGTTTTTTTGTATATATTCGCTACTTGCATATTCTTTATTGTTACAAGCATCATCAAGCACAATAAATTTTCGAGTCCTGATAACATAATTCACTACATTTAAAGCAATTGCATCTGATTTTTTAAGGTCTTCGGCTTGCATTGTTTGCATATTTTCTTGTCCGTATCTGCCTTTTGCTTCTATAGTATATTTTCCGTCGTCATTTTCAATGATAACTGCATAATCTGCTCCGGCATTTTCCATGATTATACGAAGCATACTCTCCAAAAGCTTATCTAACTTCACTTCTCCTGAAAGCGATTGACTTGCTTTTACAATGCTTGTTAAATCTAAGGAATTTGAATTACTTGTGGTAGTTGAAATTATCGTGGTTTTTGCTCCGTCGGAAGATTTATGCGTACCACCCTCTTGCGACAAATTAAAATAAGAATATTTTTCTTCCAAATGCTTTAATTTTGCATTTGCTCCCCAATATTTATAAGTATTATAAGCATTTTGTATAAAATTTCTTGCAATAATTTTATTATTTTCTTGAAGAAAAAAACGTCCTGCCGCTTCATGACAAATTGCTTCTTCTCCCCAAAAATTATTATTACTTACTCCTTTTATTGCTTTGTTATATAAGTTTTCAGCAAGCAAAGTTTCACCGGAAATTCTAAATTTTTCAGCTTCTACCAAATCGTATTTATGTTGAAAATTATCGGGAAAATGTTCTGCCCAAATTTTCATTTGTTTTTGACTCTTTGCTACTTTTTTTAATATAGTTTTTTTAGAACTTTCGTCTTTATCATCTACACTTGCCAACATACACAAGGAACTGTAAAAA
The DNA here is from genome assembly GCA_029934265.1 of Bacteroidales bacterium. Classification (GTDB taxonomy): domain Bacteria; phylum Bacteroidota; class Bacteroidia; order Bacteroidales; family JAADGE01; genus JAOZMN01. Next base: position 2,963 of record JAOZMN010000165.1, on the reverse strand, counting down.
TTCGCCAGCGAAATAAAATAATAACCGTTTATTCCTTTTTTATATTTATATAATTCATTTACAACACTTTCCATATCCGGAATATTATTAAAAATATACAAAACAAAAAGTTTTGTTTGAAACAATACCGAAAGTGAAACATGGTCATTGTTTTTTATCAATAAAGAAATTTCCTTGTTTTCATCAAAATATTTTCCGGTAAATATGTGTGTGTCCGTATAGTTTTCTTGTGTTATATTTTCCAGCATTTGCAAGAATATTAAAAATCTTGTTGTGGTAATTCCTTGATTAAATTTTTTAATTTGATTGATGTTATTTATTGCAGTTTTTTTAAGAATTATTAAATTTTTATCACTGTAAAGAGAAAAATAAAAAGAATAATATAAATTATAACTTCCAAATTCATAATCACCGGTATTTAATCCTATTTTATATCCTTCTATAAGTTCATCGGTCAGCTCACTGATTTTTTTGTTCCAAACTTTTATTAATGAAATACTTACATATATTGTTCTGCTTTTTGCGTTAACGAAATTAAATTTTTCCTGTACCTCTTCGGCAATTTCTCCAAGTTTCTTAGCCTTATCTAATTTGTTTAATGTATTAAGTATCAATCCGTAAGCGGCAAGAAAATATGGTGAACTCGAATTGTGTCCATTTTGCAATATAATATTCAGACCTTTAAAAATTAACAGTGGCAATAATGATTTATCGACATTAAAAACAGAAGAACCAACAGCATCTATCAATTTTACTTGTGCAGAATATTGTTTTTCTTTTATAAGAGGCATTTCTTTAAATTGCTCCACGCCTCGTCGTTTAAGTGCAGTAATCGTTTTTAACAGATTGGTTATCAGATGTAATTTATTTGCTTTTGCGGGAAATTTTATTCCAAATTCCGAAAGTATTTCTAAAGCTGTTTCTATAGCTTTTTTGAATTGAGATTCGGCTCTGTAAGAGGTTATTAAATAATAATAAGCATCACTTTTGTCTATTGTTTGCTTTGAATTTTTGCTTATTTCGAGGGTGAATTTTTCCGTATTCCGGTAATCTCCGGTAAGGTAAGATAATTCGGTAAGTTTATCATAAATTTTCAATGTAAATTCATAGTTATTTTTCCACGATTTTTCACCGGAAAGTTTTTGCGAAATTTTCAGATAATCATAGGCTGTATCATAAGCAGAGCTTGATTTTGCTTTCAATCCGGCTTTATAATTAAGCTCGGCAAGTTGTAGTTTTTCTTTTTTATTTACGATTAGACTTTGTCCGAGATTCAATTGCTTAACAATATCAAAAATTTGCTCTTCCAAGTTTTCTTTTGGTGTATATTTCAGTAAAAGTTCCCCGATTTGCAGATGATATTTATTTTTATTTGAATCCGTAATCATATTATAAACAGCCTGTCGAATACGGTCGTGTGTGAAATTATAATTTTTATTATCCGAAATTTCTATCAAATTTTCAGAAAGTGCAGATTCCAAATCTTTTTCGCATACGGATATTTCCTCATTATAAATTTTCGATAAAATTCTTATATCAAAATTAGTACCTGCACAAGCAGCAATTTTTAAAATTTCCTGTGTGTTTTTCGGTAGTTTTATAATTTTATCGACCATTAAGTCGATAACATTAGCGGTTATTTTTTGCTTTTCAATTTCTTTTAAGTCCCAACTCCACACATTGTCGAAAAAATCAAATTTTAACAACTCATTTTCATAAATATTTTCTAAAAACCCAATTGTAAAAATCGCATTTCCGGAAGTTTTTGAATATACAGAAGCTGAAAGTTCTTTTAAATTTGTTCCCTGTTCCAAATAATTTTCAGTCTTGCTTACTTGTAGTGTATCTTTTATTAAATCGGCAGTATTTTCGAGACTCAGATTTTTTAACTCGATAATTGTATGTGTAAAATCCTGCTCATCTTGTCCGACTTCATTATCTGTAAGTATTTGCAAAAGCGAAGTGTTTATTTCGTCATTACGATAAGAAATTATGCAGAACAAATATTTAATTTCCGGAGAATTAAGGAATGTTGCTATCAATTCAACTGACGATATATCAGCCCATTGCATATCATCAATAAAGATTACAAGCGGGTGCTCCTGTCGGGAAATTGCACTTACAAAATTTGTCCAAACGTAATTAAAACGATTTTGTGCTTCCTTCCCTTCAAGTTTGGGTAATTCCGGCTGTTTTCCTATAATTAACTCCAACTCGGGTATCAAATCTGTCAATACCTTTCCTATTTCGCCAACTGCATTTTGAATTAATTGTTTCCAATAATTTAACGTTTCATCACTTTCTTTCAAAATTGCATTTATTGATTCTGTAAATGCTTTAATTATTGCATTATAAGGTATATCTTGTTGAAATTTATCAAAATTTCCTTCAATAAAAACAGCTTTTTTTTCTGTTATAATTTTTCTGCTTTGTCGAACAAGTGCCGATTTTCCGGAACCTGCTTTCCCGGAAATTAATAATAATTCCGTTTGTCCTTGCCGGACTTTTTCAAATATCTCCAATATTTTTTCAGTATCTTCTTCTCTACCGTATAATTTTTTCGGAAACGATAACTTTCCCGAAAAATCTTTTTCTCCAAGTTTAAAATTTGTTTTTTCGGAATTTAAGGTATTTATATTTTTCTCTACAAATTCCAAATCATATTTTAATCCAAATGCCGATTGATAACGGTCTTCCGGATTTTTGGAAAGTAATTTCAGAATAATATCGGATAATACCGGGTCGATTTTATTATTAATTTTAATCGGTGGGGTAGGGGCTTTGGCAATATGTGAGTGTATTAATTCTAAATTATCTTTTTCATCAAAAGGTAATTTTTTCGTAAATATTTCATAAAAAACAACACCCAACGAATATAAGTCAGTACGATAATCTACGCTTTTATTCATTCTGCCGGTTTGCTCGGGCGAAATATAAGCAAGCGTTCCCTCTAATTGTTCCGT
>JAOZMN010000567.1 GCA_029934265.1 Bacteroidales bacterium | reverse complement strand
TTCAAAATTAATGTTAATTATTCTTAATTATTATACTTTCCAAAATACGGTAGCGTTTATTTGTTAAAAATAAAGTTTTTTTATCATCTTTGTAAATGCACAAACAAAAGTTTTTACATATCTACTCAGCCGCAACTTACTAATTAATAAAAACTTACATGAGTGCATAAGCAGAAATAAAAAGGTTAGAGACATTAATTAAAAATTAAATTTAATAACAAATTATGTTCAAAAAAAGTATTTCATTGATATTTACCGGATTAATATTCATTTCCGGCTTATTTTCACAAAAAAATCAAATCGGTCAGGAACTTAATGCAATAACTACCGGTGTTCCGTTTTTACTTATTTCACCTGATGCTCGCTCCGGCGGAATGGGAGATGCCGGAGTCGCTACAAGTCCCGATGCAAATTCCATTCATTGGAATACTGCAAAATATATATTTGCCGATGAAGATTTTGCAGTAAATATATCTTATATTCCTTGGCTGAGAAAATTGGTCGGCGACATAAATTTTTCAAATATTTCAGCTTACAAAAAAATAGATGATAATCAGGCATTTGCTCTATCGTTAATGTATTTTTCGCTCGGCAATATTACTTTTACCGACATTACAGGCAGTAAAATAAAAGATTATCGTCCGAACGAATTTTCGATAGATGCAGGATATTCATTAAAATTAACAAATAATTTATCCGGAGGGGTTGCTTTAAGATATATACATTCCAATCTTACAGGCGGTTTTGCACAGAACGGTTCGTCGCCCACTCACCCCGGACAAGCGGTTGCGGGCGACATTTCGGCTTTTTATACCAAAGCTCTGTCAATAGACGGCAGGGCTTCAAACTTATCTTTAGGAATGAATATTCCAAATCTCGGCTCAAAAATTTCTTACAGTGATGATGCTTATCAAGAATTTTTACCGGCAAATTTCAGGCTCGGTACTGCCTTGGAAGTAGAAATAGACAATTACAACAAAATTACGGCAACAGTAGATTTTAATAAATTGCTCGTCCCCTCTCCTCCGATTACAGTTACCGATGCTGACGGAAACGAAACAATATTAGGAAAAAGTCAGGAAGTTTCCGTTCCCAAAGGTGTTTTTCAATCTTTTTCAGATGCCCCTTACGGTTTTAAAGAAGAATTGCACGAAATTATGTATTCAGCAGGTATCGAATATATGTACGCTAATCAATTTGCCTTGCGAGGAGGATATTTTAACGAACATTCCACAAAAGGAAATCGAAAATATTTTACTTTCGGGGTCGGACTTAAATTAAACGTGTTTGCTTTGGATTTTGCATATCTTGTACCAACTGCCGGAAGACAAAATCCGCTTGCCGGAACTTTACGTTTTACTCTCGGATTTAATTTTAAAGGTCTGAAAGAACAAAATGAAAAAGTAAAACCGAAAGTTCCGGGAATGTAAAGTCGTAAATAATTGACTATTTTTGGTTGCAAATTTTTGATTTTGCTTTCACCGGGTTAATAAGATTTTTATAAATATTTGATTTTTCATTAAAGGTTTCGCTTTAAGCGAAACCTTTAATGAAAAAATGTGTCCGGTGTAAAAATGGTGTTTTTTGGGGCAAGCAGACCCTAAGTGAAAAAGAAAAAATAAACTAACCCAAACTACTTGCTTTTTTTACTTCTTACTTCTTCAAAAAAATGCTAAAATAGCCCGCTATTACAGTCTTTTTTTGAATCGTAATAAGTAAAAAAAGACTTCGTATTTTGGG
>JAOZMN010000164.1 GCA_029934265.1 Bacteroidales bacterium | reverse complement strand
AATTTTTATCATATTCCAAATACACTTTATAATAACCGTTGGACAATGTCCAAACAAAACTTATAAGTCTGTTATTTTGATAAACATTTATAAGACTTCGTTTAACAGGTTTTCCCGAATTTTCAACAATACCGTGAAATTCATATTTTGCTTGGGAAAATAATGTTGTATTTATAAAAATACCGAGTAATATTAAAATTAAAAATCTATACGCTTTCATAATTGTCGGTTATCGGTTGTCGGTTATTTACTGTTCAATGTTCATTGTTTACTGTTCACTGTTCACTGTTCACTGCTCCAATATTTCTTTAACTATTTTTTCGGTATCGGAAATCGGTTTTACTTTTAGTTTTATCGAAACTATTTTATTTGCATCGGTTTTCAAATTTTTAAAATCCGAATTATTTAATATTCCTATCTTGTCATTCGGCAATATTGCCAATAATATATTTTTATCTTTAGGATTAAATGCAAAATCATTCACACAAGCTCCGCAATATTGAACAACATAATATTTTCCTTTTTTTTGAATAATATGAAAAACCTTCACGGGAAAAGAAGTTTTATTTGCAGGAATTTCAAACTTGGCATAAAAATTCTTATTTTTTTCATCTGCAACTTTACTTGTGTATATATTCATTTTATTCAACTCGAAAATACGAATATAATCATCTTCCATAATTCTTCGCAGTGCATCTTTTTCTCTCTGGTCGTCTATGAATTTTGTAAAATCAGCTTCGGTATCTTTCAACCATTTTGCCACTTCATTCTCCGACTGTTTAAGTTCTACCGGCAACGGTAAAACATGGTCATTATTTTCAAGAATCAGCAGGTATAAATTATCATTATTATTTGTCCATTTTTTCAAAACACCGTCCTCACTGACCGTGTAAAGTTCCTTTCTGTCTTTGGAATAACTATAATCGAGTATATCATTTTGATGAAATACAGCCCCTTTCGATTCGTTATCGGATAGATTTCTTTCATTCAAAATATTATAATTATAAGCAGTAAAATAATTCATTGTTTTCAGGTCGAGCCTGTAAAAAGCACCAACTTCTTTTTTTGAAATTAATTTTCCTGCATAATTATATTCTTCAATCAGGTTTTTCCCGTTCGAGAAATAATATAATAAAAATGTTTCCGAATCAGGCAAAAGTTCCATATCTATAAACTTCCCTTTTATACCTGTTTCAATAAAACAGCCGTCAACAGCGATTATTTTTCCGGTCAAATCGGTTGATTTAACTTGCAAATTGCCCGTTTTATGATTTTGAACAATATAAATCAAAGAATTATTGTTTATAAAGTTTAACGACAGTAATTTTGCATCACAACTTTCATCAATGCTTACCATACTTTTATCATTCAATATCATTACATTATAACAATAATTTTGAAATTCAAGATTTGTATAATTAAGAGCAACCGACCTCGAATCCGGCGAAACACTTATGTGTAAAAAAAATGGACAATCTCCGGATTTTTTACTTCCTGAATTTTCAAATTTGATACTTTCGTTATGAGTAAGTTGCGTTATTTTATTTGTAGATAATTCAATAGAAGCTATTTCCCAGTATTTACTTTCGCAATAATCATCAAATTCGCTTATTGCATAAAAAACTTTATTTGTTTTTTTGTTATATGTTACAGATGTTATTTTCCTGTAATTACTGCTTTCAGGATTAAAATTTTTTTCAAAAACCTTGTTTCCTTTTTTATCTACTACGGAAAAAATATTTTTTGCGTAACAAAATATCTTCCCTGTACCTTCGGGATATAAAATATGAGACATAGGAGCAATTTCGGATTGCCAAACTTCATTTTTAAGCTGCAAAAACCTCGCTGCCTCCCATGTTTGACTTGTTATATAACTGTTTTTAGAAGATTTTAAATTATAACTTTTTGAATAGCCTTTTGGAATGCTCCATTCAAAATTATCAAACGACGATAAGGAAGGATATTTATCGGTATCAAATTTAATAGTGTATTTATCAAATATTTTTTTCGTATATTTGAGTTTTGAGTTTAATACCTCCGTTTTATTGTAATTCATTTGAGAAAAACAAACAAAGAATGTTGATGTCAATAATATTAATATAAGAGTTTTTTTCACAATACAATCATTTTTAAATTGAAGTTTTTATATCTTATTTAATTGATAACCGCTTGTTTTATTGCAAATTAACTATTATTTTTAATGAGTTCAGTCTAAAAAGTAGATTTTCTCGAAATCAGACCCTTAGGGTTTTAAGTAATAAGCTATAAATCAAATATTTAGATTTGTTAAATTCTGTTAAATCAAACCCTAAGGGTCTTTTTATACCGAACTCTTTAATTAATAACAATGCAATAAAAATCTAATCTTTTTTATTATTATATCAATATCCGTGCAAATTTTTAATTAAGTTGTACAAAAAATACATTTTTTTTTACAGTTTGATGTTTTTTTGATTGAGTTTTACCTAATATTGGTATATATCATATATCATACAAAATTAAAAATAAATTTCAATTTAAAGAATAGTTGGCATAATTTATGATATACTTTACATTGAAAAATAAAACTTTTATATCAGTTAAAAAACAATAAACCAAGTTTTTTCAGTAAAATTAAAATTAGATGAAGACATACACATTAATTATATCGTTGTTGCTCGTTTCCGGCAACTTGTTCTCACAAAAAGATACAGTGAACATTAATTATGAAAAAGAATTTAAAAAAGCACAAGCTCTTATAAGTAAAGGAGAGCCGGAAAATGCTTTACCGATTTTTAAAGAATTTCTGAAATACAAACCGGATAATGCTCATTATAATTTCAAAGCAGGTTTCTTGTATTACATAATACCGGGCAAGCGAGACAGTGCTTTAACATATCTCGAAAAAGCATTAAAAAATATTTCTCCGGCATTTTCCGGACAATACAACGACAGCACTGCTCCGATAGAAACTTGGAATTTTGTGGGAAAAATTTATCATTCCAATTATATGTTTGAAGAAGCCATTGAGGTATTGAAAAAATATAAGAGCAGAACTTCTCACCCCGAATTGATAAAAGAAATCGAGCACGAAATAGAACAATGCGAATTCGGACAGCAACTTATTATGCGTCCAACAGATTTGGCGGTAATGGAACTCGGAGGAGGAATAAATACCATATACGACGAACACAGTCCGGTACTTACTTCCGATTTAAAAACAATTATATTTACATCGAAACGACCGGGAAGCACCGGTGGCTTACGAGCTAAAGACGGAAAATATTACGAGGATATTTATATCGCTCATTTTGAAAACCGAAGATGGTCTTCTCCGAAAAAAATAAGTAAAAACATCAATACCAATGACCACGAAGCATCAGTAGGGTTGTCCGGTGACGGAAAAATTTTATATATTTACAAAGATAGTAACGGAGGCGATATTTACGAAAGCAGAAAAACCGAAAAAGACTGGACTAAACCCAAAGCTCTCAATAAAAATATAAATACACGCTATCATGAAACTCATGCTACAATTTCTTCAGATGAAAAAACTTTGTATTTTGCCAGCAACAGACCGGGAGGATACGGCGGAATGGATTTATATTATTGCGAAAAACAACTTGAAGGCTGGGGAAAAGCCGTAAATATGGGACCTGTAATAAACACTTCTTTCGATGAAGCCGGACCTTTTATTCACCCTGACGGCAAAACTCTATTTTTCAGTTCAAAAGGGCATCTCGGAATGGGAGGCTTGGATTTATTTACTTCCGTAAAGAAAGGCGACAGTACTTGGTCGGAGCCGGTAAACTTAGGCTATCCCGCAAACTCGACAAACGATGATGTATTTTATGTATCATCACCCGGAGGAAATTACGGTTTTTATGTATCGAATCAACTCGGAACTTCCGGAAGTACAAATATTTATTCGATGATGTTACCGGACAAATACAGAAAAAAAGTAGGCGTAATTTCAGGCAAAGTTGATTTATCGGCAGGCTTCGACGAACTACCGGACGACAAACCTGTTAATATTTATGTAATAGACATTCAAACACACGACACAATAAGAACTTACAATTCCGACTTAACAGGAAAATTTGTAATTACATTACCAACAAATAGAGAATTTTTAATTTCCTACGAAGTTCCCGGACAACTGACGCATACACAAGAAATAAAATTATCAGATGATGCCGATTTGCAAGTCGCTCAAAGAATTATTCCGTTACAACCTGTCATAAAAGGTGTAGCAAATGAGGACTACGGAATCACCTTTATAACAGGTACCAACAGTTTAGATTATAAATCGAAAGTTAAATTGACTAAAGCATCAGAAAATTTAAAAACATACAGCGAACTTGTCGGAGAAATATCGGTAAATGAGATTGATGACCTCAAAAAAGAAAGAACAGAGTCAGTTTTAGATTATTTATCAAAACAGAATATTGATATTTCAAAAATAAAAATTATCCCGAATAAATATAACTATTTTGAATTTTTAATTGCCGATACATTATTTCTTCGCTATCGAGACAAAGACTGGACGGTCTCTTTTGAAGACAGCACTGCAATTCCGGAAGTTGTATCCGTACATAAAATGCGAGAACTGATGTATTTCATAAAAAGAAACCCTGAATTATATATCGAAGTACCTGTTATAGAAACTAATCCGGAAAAAACATATTTTGACCGTCTCCGATACGTTCATGATTATTTTAATGAAAACGGAATTGATACTTCAAGAATACTCGCCGTAAAAATTCCGGAAGGAACTCCTGTCGAAAAATGTAAAATCAATATAAAATCAAAAAGAGGGCTGGAAGAATTACTGATTACAGTACTAAACAGAATGAAAAACGGAGAGAAAAAAGATATGCTTTCTGTACCGGTAATGATACACGGAATACCAAACATGACAATGGAACAAGCCGAATACATAAAAAAATATCTTATGAAACGAAATATCGACACTACAAATTTAATATTGACAACTTTCAAAGGCTTCCGTACAGGATATAATTTACTTCGTGAAAATCTTACAAACGAAAGAGATGCCGGCACTCTTAAATCATCGAATTTATATACAGAAATCGAAAGGAAAGGCTATGTTGAAATATTGCCGAGTATAATCGAAAAAATCGGTACCGAAATATATGTTGTCCCGATAGTGGAATCAAAAGAAGAGGTGCCGGAAGAACAAGAGAGAATGGCGTACACAAATACAGACCCTAATTTTTTAAGACTAAATCTCGGCACAGACAGAACCGCCGGCTTGAAACTTAAAAGAATAAGTTTTGAAATAGGAGATATAAAACTTACCGAACAAGATTGCGGTTATCTTTTTACCAACATACACACAAATTTCTTTCTGATACATTTTGAATTTGACAAACACACCTCTTCTAAAATAGGAGGTTTGGATTCTATTTCCGCTTGCTTGGTTAAACACCCCGGCGTACACTTGGACGTTGCCGGACATACTGACTCCAAAGGAACAAACGCTTACAACGATGTCCTATCCGAAAAGAGAGCAAAATTCGTAAAAACTTATATGTTGCAAAGAGGCGTAAGAACAAACCAATTAGACAGTAAAGGATACAGCGAAAACGTTCCGACAGCTCCAAATAGTGTAAACGGAGAGGATTTCAAACAAGGAAGAGCCCAAAACAGACGTGTCGAATTAAGAGTCGATTACATAGACCCCGAACTTGAAAAAGGAAACTAAAAAACCTGATAACAATTTATCCGGAAACCGAAACAGATATTCCTGTTTCGGTTTTTACTTTTTCTGCAATTTCATTAAGTTTCTCCATACTTATTTTTTGTAATCCCGGCGAAGGAGTATCTCTTGCAATCGTATAAATCATTATTTTTTCGGGTTTTATTTCTTTTATGATGTCTATCCATGCGTTTACTTCCCGGTCGGTAGAGTTATTTACCGATTTACCGGAATATTCACCGGAAAGAAACATTGTTTGAAGAATAAATTTCCCTTCAAATTTTTTCATGTTTTCGACAATTTTCCGTATTGAATATCCTTTGGGAGGATTGTCGATTAAATTCACCGTTTCCGGAATTGCGGAATCCAATTTCAGAATATTGTCATCAATTTTAAGAAGAGCATCAAAAACTTTTTTATTCCCTATCATGGTTGCGTTTGAAAGAACTGCAATTCTTGCTTGCGGAAAAATTTCATCTCTTGACAAGATTGTATCATCAATAATTTCCGAAAAATCTTTATGAATTGTCGGCTCTCCGTTTCCTGCAAAAGTGATAACATCGGGCGGATTATTTTCCGCTTTCATCTCCGAAAGTTTTTTAACAAGGGCTTTCCGCACCTCTTCCCTTCCATGGAAAGACGAAGCATTTAATTTCCCTTTAAAAGTCCTCCCGCACTCGCAGTATATACAATCGAAATTACAAAATTTGTTTTCCAAAGGTAATAAATTTATTCCCAAAGAAATTCCAAGCCGGCGACTGCGTACAGGTCCGAAAATTATTTTATCAAATAAAAAAGTTGCCATTTTTTTTAGGACAAAAGTAAAACTAATAAGCATAAGTTAAAATTAATATACAATTTCGACAATCAAAACCGTTATCCGCTATTACCCTACTATAAAAATTCAGTTGAATATTTTCGCTAACGGTTGTATCTTTGT
>JAOZMN010000163.1 GCA_029934265.1 Bacteroidales bacterium | reverse complement strand
ATAAATTTTGACATAGAAATTTCAATAATTTGTCTTCATTTTTCGACCATAATTTAATTGCATAAAAAATATCGTTATCATCTAAATTTGTAAAATATTGAATTGCTTTATTATCGAATTTTTCTACGGTATCTATTTCATTTGCAAAGAAAAAAGCGATAGCATCAGGAACTTGTATTTTTTCTTTTTTGTATATTTCTTTGGCTCGTTTCATTATTTTGATAAGCATTTGTTCGGCAGCGACAACCGTTTTGTGCAAATAAACTTGCCAATACATTAACCTTCTTGCTATCAAGAATTTTTCTATTGAATATATACCTTTTTCTTCAATAACTATTTCATTGTCGGAAATATCGAGCATTCTTATAATCCTGTCAAAACCGACAACACCTTCCGAAACTCCGGTAAAAAAACTGTCTCGACTTAAATAATCGAGCCTGTCCATATCCAACTGACCGGAAACTAATGTGTGTAAAAAATGTTTTTTGTATTCATTTTTGAATATTTTAATACCGAGAGTTAATTTTCCGTCTAAATCCTTGTTAATATCTTCCATCAGGATTTCAGTTATTTTTTCGTGCGAAATATTTTTAACCAACGAATGTTCCAATGTATGCGAAAACGGTCCGTGTCCTAAATCGTGCAGAAGAATTGCAATTAAAGCACCTTCTTTTTCCGGTTCGGTAATATCGTGTCCTTTTTGTCGAAGCACTTCTATTGCCAAATTCATTAAATGGCTTGCACCTACGGCGTGTTCAAAACGAGTATGATTTGCTCCCGGATAAACATAATTTGTCAGTCCGAGTTGTTTTATTCTGCGAAGTCTTTGTAAATGAGGGTGTTGTATGATGTCATACATTAATTTATTATGTATATTTATGAAACCGTAAACAGGGTCATTTATTATTTTTCGTTTATTTTGTATATTCATTCTGTTTTTTTCATAAAATTATACAATTTTGTCGTTTGAAAAAATTTTATTTCTCGAATAAACAAAAAATAATCTTTTTTATATCGGACTCAAATAATTTTATCATTTTATCATTAATAACAGTTTATGACAAGATTAAGTGTAAATATCAATAAAATAGCAACTTTAAGAAATGCAAGAGGCGGTAACAATCCTGATTTATTGCAAGTTGCAAAAGATTGTGAAATATTTGGGGCACAAGGAATTACAGTTCATCCTCGTCCGGACGAAAGGCATATAAGATATTCCGATGTTTACAGTTTGAAAAAGCTCGTAAAAACGGAATTTAATATCGAGGGCTATCCGTCGGAAAGTTTTATCAGGCTTGTAACGGAGGTAAAACCGGAGCAAGTAACATTAGTCCCCGACCCGCCGGAAGCTCTCACTTCCAATGCCGGTTGGGATACGGTTAAAAATAAAGATTTTCTTAGAGAAATTATTGCGGAATTTAAACGAAACAATATCCGAACTTCAATTTTTACCGATACGAGTTTTAAAATTATAGAAGGTGCAAAACTTGTAGGAACGGATAGAATAGAGTTATATACAGAACCTTATGCGATAATGTATCCCGAAGATAAAGACAAGGCTGTTTTACCTTTTGCAGAGGCCGGAAAACTTGCAAAAAAAATCGGTTTGGGACTGAATGCCGGACATGATTTGGACTTAAATAATCTGAAATTTTTTAATAAAAAAGTTCAAGATTTAGATGAAGTTTCAATCGGTCATGCCTTAATTTGTGATGCTTTATATTTCGGTTTGCAGAATACTGTAAAAATGTATTTACGAGAGCTTTTATAAATCTCAACTTTGCCGAGAACACTAACTTTGCCAAAGTTTTAAACTTTGGCAAAGTTGTTTATTATCAAAACGTTAAAACCCTGTCGCTGTCTGTTACCCATTCAGCTAAATCTCCCATTGTTGATTTGTAAGCACCTTCAAAATAAGGGTGATTTTTATAAATTCCGCAACGGGACATACAAGTTCCGCAAACTTTTACGGATACTCCGTTTTTTATTAAATCTTTAAGCATCACGGATAAATCTTGGTCGTATCCTTCGGGTGGTTTACAGACATCTCTTGCCATATCAACGGAATCATTCATCAGGAAAATTCGGATTTCTTGTCCGGTTTTTCTTAATGTTTCTGCAAGTCGGAGTCCGTTCCAAGTTACATCTGTATTGTCATAAGGCTCTCTGTTAAAGATAATTAAAATTTTCATGATTTTTTATCGTTATATTTATAAGTACTTTATTTTTATGTTCTGCGATGCCTGATTATTGAAACAGACGGAGGTCTGTTATTTTTTTAATTTAACGGTTACCGGTTCGCTTATTTTTCCTTCTTTGTTATTTTTATCGACGGAAGTTATAACAAAGGTGTATTTTTTTCGGAAAAATGCTAATCTTTTTCTTGGAACTGTAATAAATAAATCGGAGGTTTGACTGTATAAATTTTCTTCGGATAATTCTTCAGGTTCTTCGCCTTTAAATTTATATATTTTGTATGATACGGGTTTTTCGTTTTTTTTATTTTTTTGAGGAGCGTCCCAAGTAATCATGTATTGTTTTCCGATTTTCATGGCGAGTAAATCTGTAGGCGGGCGTGGAGGTAAAAGTTGTTGTAACCAAGCCATTACCGGAGGTAAAACATCTTTTTTATAAAAATTTGTTCGTAAACTGTCGTTAAAACCGAGTGCATTGCGTTTTATAGAACTTGCTTTGTAAAAAACTTCACCGAGAACTTTCGGATTTGCTCTGTTTATTCGCATTTGGTTCGGTAATTCATTCGGATTTCTCCATTTTTTATTCGGGGCATCATTTGCTGCATTATATACACCTTGTCCTATATATAAATGTCTGCCGTAAGTGTGTCTGCTCCACCAATTTACAAGCTCTACATAATCGGCTGCACTATGTCCGATGTTCCAGTAAAGTTGCGGAGAGACATAATCAATCCAACCCTCTCTTAACCATTTAATTACATCTGCATATAAGTAATCGTAATGAGCAAAACCTCGTGTATTTGAGCCGTCAGGGTCATAGCCTTTATTTCTCCATATTCCGGAAGGTCCGATACCGAATTTCATTGTCGGTTTTACATCTTTTATGGCATTATTTGTTGAATTTATGAAATTATCCATATTATTTCTTCTCCAATCTTCAATTTTACTGAAATTTCGTCCGTATTTATTGAAAGTTGCCTTGTCCGGAATAGGTATCATTTTATTTTTATTGTTTCTTTCCGGATAGGGATAAAAATAATCGTCGAAATGAATGCCGTCAATATCATATCTTTTTACAATATCGACTATTATTTTTGTGGTATATTCTCTCACTTCCGGTATGCCGGGATTGAAATATTTATTAATTCCGTAAGTGAAAATCCATTCCGGTTTTCGTTTTGAAATATGGTCGGGAGCTATATTTGCGTGTTCGATTGTTGCAACGGCACGAAAAGGATTTATCCATGCGTGAAATTCCATGTTTCGTTTATGTGCCTGATTTATCATAAATTTCAGAGGGTCGTAAAACGGGTCGGGGCGTTTTCCTTGTTTTCCGCAAAGCCATTCCGACCAAGGTTCGTATTGAGATTCATAAAAAGCATCGGCAGCCGGACGAACTTGAAAAAATATTGCGTTAATCCCGATACTTTTGAATAAATCGAGCATTTTTATAAACTCGTCTTGTTGTTGTTTGGAGCTTAAATATTTACTGCTCGGATAGTCGATATTTTTTGCCGTTGCCACCCAAACGGCTCTCATTTCGGCACCGGTTGCGTCTTGAGCAAAATTTATTTTTTGATTAAATATCAATAAAATTAATAGAAATATTACAGATTTATTTTTCATTACAGACTTTTCTATTTGTGAAATTTGAAAAAAGGGCATATAAGAAAAACTTATATACCCTTATTAATTTATAAATGGTTATTTACAAGTTACTTATTATCGGTTTTTTCAACGTAAAAATATTCATTGTAAATTGCTCATTGTTCATTATTTTGCTACTCTTTCTAACCATCTTAACATAAAAATCATTGTAAGCATCGAAATTGTACAGGCAATAACAAATATACTCCAAGTCATCCATATTGGTACGGTTTGATACAGAATTGCACCTATAAATAAAAGTTGATTTCCAAGAGCAGTAGCTCCAAGCCAACCTCCTTGCATAATACCTTGATATTGAGGCGGTGCAACTTTTGCTACAAATGAAATTCCAAGCGGACTGATAAACAGTTCGGCAACAGTCATTATAAAATAAGTTCCCATTAGTAAGAACGGCGTAACTTTCAATCCTTCGGCGAGCGGAGCACCTCCTTTTTCCGGGTTTATGGTTTCAAATAACGGTAAACCCATCGAGCCGAGCGACATTAAAAGAAATCCTGATGCGGCAATTCCCATACCGATCGCAATTTTTTTGGGAGTGGAAGGTTCAATTCCTTTGCTTCGCAACCAGCCGAAAAGTCCTACAATCAAAGGTGTAAGAAATACCACAAAAAACGGATTCATGGATTGAAAAACTTCTGCTGATAATTCGAGAGAACCTATTTTGAGTAAAGTGTAATCTTTTGCAAAAAAAGTAAGTGTCAGTCCGTTTTGATGAAATGAAAACCAGAAAAATATAACAATTCCAAATACCGCAAAGAGTGCGTACATACGCTGTTTTACTTCTTTGAGGCTCATTTTTACCTCTTCTTTTTCTTCCGATGATTTTTCTACGGAGTGTTCTTCGCCTTCGACAGTAACTTTTTTCGGATTAGGAAAATATTTTTTATTTATTAAATAAACTACAAAAGAAATCAACATTGCTATAATGGCAACCGCAAAAGCATAATGAAAACCGGTAGAAAATGTTTCAAGATAATTATTTGCAAAAGCTCCTAAGTCAGTTACGGCTTTACCTGAAACTTCATCGGCAAGTGTTTGAAATGCGACTTGTGTTTTTTCGGTGATTGTTCCGTTGTTGTACGAATGACAAAGAGCAGGAAGTTCTGCACTGTAAGCAAGTTCATGACTTTTGAGCCACCAATTTCGTACTCCGATAGCCGTAAAAGGTGCAAATATTGCTCCTACATTGATAAACATATAAAATAACGAAAAACCGGAATCTCTCATTTTTTCATATTTTTCATTATCGTACATTTGACCGACAAGAGCTTGTAAGTTTCCTTTAAACAGCCCGTTTCCGAAAGCGATTACAAATAAAGCCATACAGGTCAGGACAAGAAGGAATGACGAATTATCGGCATTAGCCGTACTCGGTATTGCCATCAGGACGTAACCTACGGTCATTATTATAAGTCCGACAAGAATAGTTCCTTTGTAATTTCTTGTTTTGTCGGCAATTATACCGCCAACGAGTGCCAAGACATAAATTAAGGCATAAAATGTTGAATATATATATCCGGTATTTTCACCGTCTAATCCAAATTTGGCTTGTATGAACAATGCCAATATTGCCATCATGGTATAAAATCCGAATCGTTCTCCCATATTGGCGAGTGCCGCCGCTATCAATCCCTTAGGGTGTCCTTTAAACATAGTTTCTTTAGTTAATGGTTATTAAATTTATATTTTTATACTTCAAGTTTATTTTTCACCGGGTTTGCAAATATTTCATAAAAAATATCACTTATTGCTTTTTTATCACCTTCGACATTTGCGATACTTTCATTAACGTACTTAACAAAAGCTTGTTTTTGATTTTCGGAATACTTTTCGGAATATTTCTGACCGGCTTCCGAAATTATATCTTTTGCAATAAAATTGTTTTCGTATAATTTATAACCTTCATGAATTTTTTTGTCTATAGCTTTTGAAAGTTCAAGAAAACGTTGATTCATGTTTTGAATTTCACCGATTTCTTTTACTTTTCCGCTCAGAGATGTCGAAAAATGAAAATGAACTCTGCCTTTATTATCATAAATCCCTCTTCCCATGCTATTTAAGTCGTCTTCTGTTGTCTTTTTGTATGTATCGCCCTTTCGTTTTATGTTAATTTCATAAGCCTTTGCGGGTGCACAAGGTTCGTATTCGTAAGAAATTGAAACCGGTATTATGTTCAGCTCGCTGAAATTTTCAGAAAAATCACCTTTGCCGCTGTAATTGAACATTTTAAGAAGTCCGACTTGCGTCTTGTCGTTGCCGTCTTTTGTTCTGCCCTCTCGTTGTGCTATCCAAACGGAAGTTTTTCTGTTAGTAATAGTGTCTCGAATATAACTTGAAAGTTGTCTCGCACCTTCAAGCATATCTTTACCTTTTAAATCTCTACGAACTATAAATGACCTATTTAGTCGTACTATATGTTTTATCCAATCAAAAATTAAAAGATTACTGCCTATTGCGATTTCCGTAATCGGCCTTTGATTTTTATGAAGAATGGTATTAAGTAGTGCGGAATCGAGTATTATATCTCTGTGATTAGAAATAAATAAATAATTTTTTGATTTGTCGATATTTTCGATACCGGAAAAGGTGAGTTTCTTAATAGTTTGATTTTCAATCTGTTGAGCGTATTTTACAATAAAATCGGTTTGAAAATCTTGTACTGTTTTTACTTTTTTAAGTTTTTCGGTTATCAAAAAAGCCTGTTTTTTTCCGTATATTCTGTTTAAAATATACATAAAATCAGGGTCTTTAATAATCGTCCTTAATGCTTTATTTACCTCG